>JANMIS010000563.1:0-1401 GCA_031375925.1 Synechococcales cyanobacterium OTE_70_concoct_197_sub | reverse complement strand
AGCTTCCACTACTCGAACTCCTTGGCGGGATGCTCAGTTGCCTATTGGTTTCCGAACGCAAATTGCTAACCAATCAACGTAGATACGAAAGAAATTTAAGCAAAATAACGACAGACCCTGAAACCGGTCTCATGAATCGTGTTGGCTGGGAAAACGTGATTGAGGCCGAGGAAAAGCGTTGTCGCATTTACGGACACTCCGCTTGTGTTGTATTGATTCGGCTGAATGAATGGCAACTAGACTCGAAACAGTCTTCGGAATTCTCAAAAGCCCTTCGTGCCTGCCTCGGACCAAGTGATTTGCTGGCACGAATCGAACCTAACTTGTTTGGCGTGATCGGAGCGGAGCGCAATGCAGAGCAAGGAAACGCATTGCTCGATTTGGTAAAGAACGCTTTGCTACCCATTTGCACATACTCGCAGATCACTCTAGCGAATCGAGACCCACGTACTGGGTTGAAATTTGCATTAGAACAATCAAAGCAATTAGTCTTTCAGGGATGCTCCTGATGGAGTTACGACTCGAATGGTGGTAGTAATCCATGCTCCTCAAGACGTATGGTGATGCGAATTACTTCCATCGACCGCTCTACCTGAAAGAGTTCCTGCATTTTCCTGCGTCGGTTTTCAATCGACCGGGAGGTTAGCCCGACACTGCGAGCGATGTCTTTAGTCATTTCACCCAGGGCATCCATCCGACAAATCATCTGGTCCGTGGCATCCATCGAAATGAAAATGGCATGAAGATCAGTTAACCGAAACTTCTGCTCTGGACTTGACGTTCCGAGCAAGGCAATTGGCCGAGAAAGGCCCAGTATGTGGTATTCAGGGAGCGAAAACTCCTCAATGGCACATTTGTATGTACGAAACGTATAAGAGCGTCCTTCTGCGTCCCGTCCTACGTGCTCGCAATCTACAAACTGCGTTCCGTCCAGAATCATGTCATCGATTTGGCTATTCATTTTGGCATTCCGCCAAATATTAAGTGCCTCTTCGTTTTTACCCAGTACCTCTTTACCACCCGAGAAAAATCGTCTGAACGGATCATTTGCCAAGACAATGACGCGTTCCCTATTCTTAATGAATATGCACGCTTCTACCCGTGAAAAATCGGGGTGACCTAAATTGGCTTGCGTTGCAAAGCGTGATAATTCGCTTGAAACCCAGTCAATTTCTTCTTCGAAGGTCCTCGTGTAAACGAGGCTGCGCGTCCACGGGAGTCGATCGTCGTTAAGCGGATGCTCATTGCTACCATCGCTGTCCAGCATGTTTCCCCTAACACGTTAAGACTGCTTTCAACTTGACCGGTAAATCCTTACGAGGGATTGGAACTTGTGGCGTGACACGGACCAGGAGGCGGAGTTAATGCTGGGGGCTTGATTAACTCCGACTCCTGACCATG
>JANMIS010000551.1:0-3904 GCA_031375925.1 Synechococcales cyanobacterium OTE_70_concoct_197_sub | reverse complement strand
AATAAAAACTTGATCAATACGGGTATAAAAGACATACAGTAATGTTTTATCGCTGACTTGAATGTTGATGCGTAGGAGTCCTTCGAGATCTTGAACATCCATCGCATCTTGCTTGATGCGGACAACAGGCTGGGTGGGGCTAAAAGCCGTCATGACGTAAAGGGGTTAAGGATTTGTAATCACATGACCTTAATTTAGCAGTCTTGAGCGCTAATTAACCGATCGGAATAGCGTACTTTCATCCCTTCTACGCATTTTGATTTATTTTGACGACACAATATATCTTGATATCTTGATTAATACTTGGCTTTCCAATAATTCTGTCATCTGCGTTATATTAAGCGTATCGGCTGCGCTATGGATATCAATATTACGGCGAGGTCTACATCATGTTTAGCAAAATATTAGTTGCGATCGATCATTCTGAATCGAGCTTAATCATCTTTGAGAAGGCGATTAGCTTAGCAAAAAATAGCGGTTCAAAATTGATGGTTCAGAGCGTGCTGGCTCCGTTTGATGACATGTATCCAATGGATCCTTACGTGGGTCTTCCGATCGCAGACGTTCACATCTACCAGGACAACTGGCATAGACGAGAGAAGGAAGGTCTTGAGAAGCTGAAGATATTAGAGCAGAAGGCCAGTGCAGCCGGAGTCTTGATCGAATTTACGCAAAGCATTGGCGATCCGGGGAAGTTGATTTGTTCTTTGTCTAAGACTTGGAATGCGGATCTGGTTATTGTTGGGCGTCGAGCCTTGAGCAGCGTCAGTGAATTTTTTATGGGGAGCGTTAGTCACTATGTGCTGCATCATGTGTCCTGCGACGTGTTAGTAATTCAGAGCAGATAAGACACATACCTTAAAATCTGTCTTCACAGATCACAACATTTTTGGTTGATGAAGACAGATTTGTAAGGCTGATTTGTAAGGCTATACAATGCAGATAGTCTACTTTTTCGTCAGCTTCTGAATCGCCTTTTCGGCTTGTTTGACAATAGGTAACTCTGTATCCTTAGAACGGTACATTTTATTGCGATCGGCACTTCCCTGGACTTCATTAAGTCCGCCTTTAGAGCGTTCTGCAATTTCCTCAGCCGTCATTACGGGAGAGTCGATCGCTTCTTGAGTTTTCTCTTCGATTTTGTTCAGTTGAGTAGTCCCTTCTGTTAGGCTACTCTCGGCTGCAATCGCTAAAAATCCGCTAGTAAAGAACAAAACCGTAACTAATAACGCAGACAACAGCGTTGCCATAGGGCGGAACTGGACAAATAATGCAGAAATGTATTTCATGTGAAACTCGCTTGATTTAATAAAAGACCAGAAATAGTTGAACTAAGCCATAGAATTCGAATGCTCAGTTTGTTTACACTTGCAAGTAAGAACTTGAGTAAGTGTCGGTATTTAAAACCTCTTCCTGACAAAAGTAGAAGACAGTTTTTCTCACCCCCAAAATAATCCAAGCATGACTCCGTAAATCTTCTAATTCATCCATTAACTTATCGACAATGGCTGAATGTGAACAATGTACGACCAGCACATTATCAGCATGAATCTGAACCGTCGAACATTGCAAGCTAGATGCAAAAAGCTGCAAGAAGCGCGCCGTGCGGAACTGCTTGAGCTGGTTTAAATCATAGGGGGTCATTTCAGTTTGTACCATCACGTAAATCCCTAACTCTATTTGCTACGAATGACCGTATCAGATCTGACAATAGAGTCTTTCATCCAAATGGGTGAACTCTACGATTGCCCATCAAGTCAATAGAGAGAGTCGAACCAAAGTAAAATCTGGCAGTAGAGAACGACGATCGATCGTCATCAGTCGCTAAAGTAGGCAATACATCGCGTTGGAGACCCAAAGCTTAAATGCATCGATCGCATCCCATCCACAGGCGAACTTCTCAATCAGGAAGAGCCATTGCCTTTTTAAGATCATTGCATTTTCAACGTGTTGCGATGGTCATCAGGCGCTGTATGCACCATCGCATTGCGGGCTTGTCAGCAGAGATTGCCTATAATGCAGTATTTTCTATCTTTCCAGCAATCCTAACCCTATTGACCGCGATCGGTAGTCTAAATTTACCAGAAAGTCAGCTTCTAGAAATCACTCAAAACATTGATGGAGTCGTTCCCGAGGAAGCGATTGCCCTAGTGAAAATTGTGATTGATGGGTTGCGAGGAACGTCCAATCAAGGATTGTTTTCCCTCAGTTTTGGCGTAACGCTTTGGATTTCGTCTAGCGTCATGGGGTCCATCATGAGCGCCCTCGACCAAATCTACCACATCCCAAAACGCCGCCATCGCCCCTTCTGGAAGTCAAAACTGGTTGCGATCGGGTTAAGTTTAGGAACATTAGTATTGCTGCTGGGGGCGATCGTAACCATGTTCATTGGAGACTTGGGTGTGGAGTTATTAAAGCATCGCAGTCATTTATTAGCTCCAATGGTCGTTTGGATTTGGCAAACATTGAGTTTACCGTTGTCACTATCAATCATCATGGCGACTCTGTGGTTTATCTATCGCTATGGTCTCAGCCGTTGGCAACCCAACGCGCCAATACTACCAGGGGTATTGGTAGCGACAGGGTTATGGGCGATTATTTCGGGTGGGTTTCGATTGTATGTGATTAATTTTGGCAATTACAACCAGGTTTATGGTGCGATCGGAGCCATGATGATTTTGTTGCTTTGGTTATATGTGAGTGCCTTTGCCATGCTAATTGGAGCGCAGGTGAACAATGTTCTGGAAGATGCTCTGTAGCAGGACATCTATCACCATCCGATCGTGGCATTTCGTTAGCTATGCGTCGAATGATTGATGAAAATCTGGTGGACCTCTGTACTCGCATGACAGCGAAGTTTTATCCGGGATAGAACGGCAAGATATCTGAAGCTGGAATCTTGAAAGAGACCGACTTGCTAGCGGGAGTCATCTCTTCAATGGGTGCAGGTGCGGCCATTTCATTAGGCAAAAAGATACGCGCACTCACCGCCACCAACGCCAACCCAAAAATCAAAACTACGATCAACGGAGCAATATACTGACGAACAAAGGCCATGAAGTTCACGCATGAGGGTTTAGTATCTCTTCATTCTAGTACCAAATCAATGCGTCATCAATGCTTCATTCTGTGTCATCGCCATCCATCAAGTCGCGGACTTCTAAACTCTTTCTCAAAAACTTCCGCTTAAAAACCTCCTAAAGTGATAGTCTGTAGGCGCATTATCGCTCCCATCATTCACCATGGCTCTTAGAACGCAGGACCCACAAAAATGTTTAGTCCTGTAGATACCGCTGAACAACGATTGCAGCTTGCGATACGGGCGGCAACTGAGGTGGCGCAGTCCCAGGGGCTTGTTTTCGATCGCACCATCCTAATCCAAGATGTGAGCAACGCCATCCTACGATTACATCCCACCAATGTCGTTGCCAGAGTTGCCACAACAACAGGAACATTACGTCCAGGCGATCGGTGGTTTGTCCGAGAAGTTGCCATCGCTCGATATTTGACGGCTGCGGGCGCACCGATTATTCCAGTGAGTGATGCGATCGATCCGGGTCCCTATTCTCACTTGGGATTGGTCATGAGTTTTTGGCAGTATGTAGAAGTCTTCCCGATGCCCGAAGACCTCCAGAAAGCAGGCCAACGACTTCGGCAATGTCACGATATTCTCAAGGAATTCAAAGAAATCCTCCCAGTACTGGGACTCATTACCGAAGCTCAAGAAGTTTTAACCCAATGGATTACAGAATCAAGATTTGACTACTTTAATGCCCAAGATGCAGAAATGTTGCTCCGGATTGGAGAACGATCGATCGGCCAGCTTCAGCAAATGCCCCACCAACCTATTCACGGCGACCCTCATTTAGGCAATGTTTTAAATACCAATCGTGGCCTGCTATGG
>JANMIS010000544.1:0-5824 GCA_031375925.1 Synechococcales cyanobacterium OTE_70_concoct_197_sub | reverse complement strand
CACCGGCTGTATCGGAGTTCGTTCCCACTGATCAAGCGCAATCATTTCAGCCACCAACTGAGAAAACCCATAATCCATATCTTCCCGTTTCGCCTCAATCACCAAAAGTTCACTTTGACTCTGCAACAGATAATCTAAATAACCCTGGAGTTGTTCAGTCACCTTAATCGGATACTCAATCCGCAATTGAGCCTTCGTCTGCTGAACCACTTCTAATACAACCTGAGAAATGAGTACTTCTCGCCGCGATGTTTCATTCGTCAGACTAACGTAAGGCATCACCGCTTCAATCCGAGATCGTAATTCTTCTAGCCGATCGATCGACCCAGAATACTGCGGTAAGTTGAGTCGCTTTCGCTGGAATGTATAACCAAAGTACGCAGATAGCTCATCGGCTTCCACTTTCAGATCAAAGATTTTACTGAATGTATAGGACTGCTCGGGTTGTAATACACTAGGCACGATCGTTACGACTCCCATAAAAACGCTGTACTGCCTTAAAGATAGCCTGAATCAGACCTCTCGTTTGGGAACCTTTTATGGTGTTTTTTTAGTTGGGTTGGACGATCGCAGTACAAAGTCAACCAAAACTATCGGAACTCGCAATAAACCCGCCACTTCCCGAATATCCATCATCGTAGGACAGATCTCGACTGCCAGCAATGCCACGATTGATCACTTGAATGAGTCGCTGAGGGGTAAATGATTCAAGTTCCACGTAGTTTCCAGCTTCTAACCAATTGATTTCATCTTGGGCAAGTCCTTGCCATTGCGACGGGTTGATTTGCTTAGCGTCTCTGGCAGATTCGGCGGAGGTTTGAATGAAGATTCCTTTTGCAGATAGGACTTGGCGCGGCGTTAGACCAATGTCGATCATCAATACATTGCGCCCCTTGAACCACCGATCGCTAGACTGTAACCGCTGAACTAATCCCATCCCCTTCGGACTACAATCATGCACAACATAAACTTTGAGATTAGGATTACGATGGAGCATTTGCATGGTGGTCTCAAAAATGCTTTCAGGATATCCAGTAATGCTTAACACTGCACAGTTATTTTCAAAATGAAAGTTATTGCTGATTAGAAACTGTGCGATTTCAGGACGATCGCAGACAATGAGCCGATCGAAGCTATATGCCGTCACGTCAGGATTAACAACCGCACCCGTCAACTGCTGACGAGGAGACGGAAGAAGCTTGGGAACAGCGCTATTAACCTCTTGCCAACGTCTCAGCCAATTTTGGAAAATAGAATTTGAAAACAGAAACTCTTGACTACCTAGAGGCAGAGCTAATTGACGATTGCCTAGATAGATAGCTCCCACGCTCATGAAAACGACGATGGAAAATAAAATAAACGATGGCATTACAAATAGCGCAGCAAATCCAATTGAACATAACATTAAAATTCCTGAAATCTGAATCAATCTCGAACTCTGGCGACGCCCTCGATTGTCTTGAAGCTTAGAAGTGGATTGTTTATACTGCCAGAATATCATCAGCGCTTGAAAAATTAAGTTTGCAATCAATGCTGCAAATTCAATCAAGCCTGTCTTACCGATGAGGGATCCAATGAAAGCTAAAACGAACCCGACTGGGATCATCAGGAAAGCACTAACGAAAAAACCAAAAAAAATATATACTGGAATGTAAGTTGCATAAGTTGAAACAATTGGTGGAGATCGTCGTAATCGACTATCTAAAAAGTAAGCAAGTTGAGTTGGAGTAAAGAACAACGTGTTATTTGCAGAGAGGTCGTCGATCGCTTTTTTAAATCTTGGATCTGTAATCTTCACTCCGGTCATAGTAGTCGGTTCAAAAACAAAGGGATGATTACAGTTTTTACAACGACCACTGTTGGCAGTTCTGTCTTTAAGAATATTGTCTGTGCCACATTTGATGCATTTCATAATATGTTCCTAAATTGAGGGAGTAAAAATCTGATGATTCATTAAAACGCTGTAATCTTCACGGTGACGAATCAGGCGATCGGCTCCATTTTCAAGCAAAACTTCCGGAGGACGAGGACGATGGAGGAAATGAGACGACATGGCATAGCCGTAAGCTCCAACATCTAGAATCGCAATAATATCGCCTATTTCGAGCGCAGGCAACTGACAATTTTTACCCAGATAATCACGAGAATAAGTCGTATTGCCGCAGACATTTGTGGGGTGAGTGGTGGAATTATTTTGGGTGAGGGCTTTGATTTCGCGATAGCCGCCATGAACTGAGGGCACCGAAAGATTGGCAACTGTGGTATCGACGCCGACGACTTGAACTTCATTTTGCCATTTGACGGAGACGACCGTAGCGAGGAGTGTTGCACAGCCTGCGATCGCTGCTCTTCCCGGTTCGATTACTAGATTGATTTTTTTAGCTTGTTGTCTGAATGTCTGCTGCTCAAGGCGATCGGTCAACGCCTGACCAAACCATTCCCAATCAAACGCCAAGCCGCCCTGTTTATAGGGATACCCAAACCCGCCGCCGAAGTCGAGATATTGCCAATCTGGCAACAAGCTAGCGGTCTCTAAAACCTGGTCAATGACTTGAGTAAACGCTTGGGTCGCGTTGGTTCCGGTGCCACGATAGAAGTGAAGTCCGGTGATTTTGAGTCCGGCTTGGGCCGCTATGGTAACTGCCGCCAAAAACGCCTCAGGACGCACGCCGATGCGGCTGTCTCCCGTGAGTTCGGGAAGATTGAGCCGCAAGCCGAGATGGTAGATTGGGCGCTGGGGAGCAGTTTTATAAACGTCACATAGCAGTTCTAATTGCGCCAAACTATCGAGATTGAGGGTTGCGATGCCCCAAGTTAAAACCTGCTCCATTTCAGTACGATCGAGATTGCTGCCGCTGTACACAATTTGGTCTGGAGAAAATCCAGCTTGCAGTCCAAGATAGATATCTCCCGGTGTGTTGGCATGTAAACCCCAACCCATCGATCGAAAGATTTGCAACAGTGAAATATTGCCATTGGTTACGCTGGCGAATCTAAATTGAGTATTGGGGTAGGGAATGGATTTTGTAATGTGTTGGATTGTGTCTCGCAATCGATCGCCGTCATAGACATACAACGGTGAACCGTATTTTTCTAGCAACGCAGTCGCTAAATTTAGACTAATGGGTAAATTCATTCTTGCCAACTCCGACGGTAACTCCAAATGGATTTGGGCATCCAAAACGGGTGATCCCAACTGGGTTTTGTCGGTTTCACCCCGAGGATGTGCGATCGCCACATCTCCCACATCATAATCAGCCAAAGCGTTTCACCCATGCGACGACCTTGAATGTGTGCTCCCAACTGTCCCGATACAATTTGTTCGGCGATATCGGGCTTCCAGAGGTTCTCTTCGCGGAGTTTCGCTGGGTTGAGCCAATTGCCGATCGACCCCCACCATTCATTAAAACACCGCGAGGTTAAGGGAACGCCCATTCCGCGTTTTTGTCGCCACACAATGTCGTAGGGTAGCCAGTTTTCTACCGCTCGTTTGAGAATGTATTTTTCGCAGGAGCCTTGTAGCGTCAGCGATCCGGAAAGTCGAAAAGTCCAGTCTGCGAGGTCTCGATCGCAAAAAGGCGATCGGACTTTTAAGCTATTTGCCCAACCGATCGCCGTCGCGCGAGGATGAATGTTTTGCGCCCCTTTGAGCATGAGGGTCGCTCGGCGAAGACGTTGTAATAAATTGTTTGTATGAGTGGGATCAAGCGCATCCTGGAGCCAATCAGCAGGTTCGATCGATCGGATTTGGTTACATATTTCTGGTTGATACACTTGGGATTCATAACCCCAAAGACGGTGAAAGGTGCGGAGATAATCCTGCGTAAAACCGTCGAGTTGAGAAGGCGCTGAATCTGCCTGAAACGATCGGTACAGTCCCGCTGCGATCAACGGCTTATTGGTCCATCCTGCAAACAATTGATCCCCGCCCTCGCCGTTAAAAATGACCTGCACGTCTTTGCTTGCCGCCTGACAAAGCAAATACAGCGGCACCGTTACACTGTCCCCAAAGGGCAAATCCAACGCCTTTACCGTCGAAGTTAAGGCTTGTTTAATCCGTCTCGCGCTAGCATCGACTTTGACGAGGGAAATCTGAAGATGCTGTGCCACCTGTTCCGCATAGGGGACTTCAGAATTTTCTGCATCACCAAAATCTAGCGTATAGCCTCGCACCTTCACGCCCGCCTGCACCAGCAACGCCGCCATCACAGAGGAATCTAATCCTCCTGAAAGCAAGACCCCAATGGGTTCGGATGTCGATAAATCTTGAATTTGTCGATCGATCGCATTTTTCAACAGCGACTGTAATTCCAATACCGCTAACGTTTCATCGGTGATCAATTCATCCGCTTCTCGCCATTCTCCTAATCGAACAGATTTAGGATTATCCCATTCATCATCCCATTGCCAAACTTGCTCCGTTCCAGCGGGAACCGTAAAAATTCCCTCCACAGGTGTCACCGGATTCGGCACATAGGAAAAGCAGCTATAGCCATAAACCGCAGACACGTTCACAGTGTTATTTTGCAATGGCAATAGCAACTGTAACTGCGACGCAAACCAAATTGTTTTGTCCTGTCGTAACCAATACAAAGGCACCCGCCCAAACGCCTCTCGTCCCAGCACTAACCGATCGCCCGTCATCTCCACCCAGGCATCGGCCCGATCGCGATCGGTCATCCCATAAGCCGCCGCGATCGCAATGTTTTTAACCGGACGCGCTGACTTCAGCAAAAGCTTTTGAATCCAGACTTCTATTTCCGGATCGGTTCCCCAATAACCGATAAAATGTGGTGCATGAGAAAGCGGATAAATCTGTCCGATTTTCTCCATGTTTACTTCACCTCAAAGCTACGATCGGAGAGCGTTCGATCGCCCAGCGACATCTTCACCTTCCAAGTTCCCGTGGGACTACTCGCATTAATTGGATAACGACAAACGGTGTTCCACTCAGCGCTGGTAGTGGGCTGCGTTTCGTAGCGATTTTGTTTGACGGTTTGGTTACTGGGATTAATCCAATCGCAGGACAGGGAGAGTTTTTCACCGATGGGGACATCTTTTAGCCTGACTCGGTAGTAAACTTCAGCGGTCTCTTGACGATTAATAGTTTGGCGATCGTTGCCATCATCACGGGGAAGGGTAATTCGAGATTGCTGAGTGGTCACACGGTTAAGTTTCTGTTGCCATTGCTGCTGTAAAACCAACGTTCCGCTAATGATAAAAACAACGATCGCACCCACACCGCCCATAATCAATCTGCTTCGTCGCTGTTGGTTTTTCAATGCTTGCCGCCGCTGCACTTGCATCACGGCTTCATCCAGCAGTTCGGGCGGGAGATTGAGTTCAGTCAGAATGTGCTGTACTTGAAGCGCATCCAATTCTTGTTGTCGCTTGTCGTCAAGTCGCTGGACTTCGGCAATGACTTGACTCAGTTGTGATTCGGTTAGTCGATCGGTCATAGGTCACTCGCTGAATGGACTGCTGAATTAACTTTGGCGATTCCTCTAGAATTGGGGCTAATCCGATCGAAGAGCTTTCTGCCCTTCGGGGGATAGCCCGTAGCCTAAGAATGCCTTAACGGCAGCCGATGGGGGATCTTTGTAGACATAGAGGAGCGATCGTCCGTAGGGATAATTGGGTTGTAACGGGGAAATGGCATTGATCGATAGGACTCGAACGGTCTTTTGCTCCATAACCTGTGAATAAGTTGCATAGCCAATGCCATCGGCGCCCAAAGCCCGTAATAGCGGCGTTGTGGCATCTTCCTGTAATGTTACAAAGTTAGGCCCTGAGCCAAAGGCTTTACCCTTCAACACCAAATCCT
>JANMIS010000533.1:0-5721 GCA_031375925.1 Synechococcales cyanobacterium OTE_70_concoct_197_sub | reverse complement strand
TGACGCTGCAAGTCATTAGGTGCAAAACTGAGTTATTTGTTCGCATCGGAGTAGGCTGCATACACGCCTTTGACGTTGTACCAATTCAGAAAGATTCGGGCGACTTCTAAGGCAAGGCTAGGCTGACCCCGATCGATTAACCACTGCAAAAACGGAGCCATTGTTTTTTCATTTAACCGTCCGCCCAAAGACAAAGTACCCCAAAGAAGTTTGTGAAGAACCGTCATTTGGATCATCATTTTGACGTTCCAAGTCGGGTGCTTTTGATAAAACAATACGCCCATACGACCGCGTTGAATTTCTTGATCTATCAGTTTAGGGATTTGGGCGAGAGTAAAAGCAGGATGCCAATGGTAGCCAACCGCATCGGGCGCTTTAATCAAAGTCAAACCCAAGTTCTTCAATCGCACACCCAATTCAAGATCTTCCCAACCATACAGTTGAAAGCCAGTATCAAAAAGTCCCGCTTCGATCAACCAATGACGAGCGATCGCCACATTCCCCGTCGCAAAAAACGCCGCTGAATAATCCGTGATTTTATAAGGCTCACTGGTGGGATCTTCAAAGTTTGCCGTATTCACCACGCGACCATAGGTAAAGAACCGATCGCCCCCCGTATCCCATTTGCCCTGCTGTAGTTTTGCTTCATGGGCTGTGAGAAATCCCGGCAATACAACCAGATCACTATCAATAAAAACAATAATGTCGCCCTTGGCTTGCTCTACACCCAAGTTTCTCGCCGCAGAAGGCCCTTGATGATCTTGGCAAATCAATCGGACGTGGGGAAAATTAGCTTCCCGCAACCATTCTACGGTGCCATCATTGGAACCATCATCCACAACAACGACTTCATATTGTCCAGAATAATTTTGAGCCTCCAACGCTAGGAGACATTTTTCTAGGATGGGTTTGCGATCGTAAGTTGGAATGACAATGCTAAACATAAATAGGTCCTAAGGCTGGATAGAAACCTTAACTTGAAGATTCGTCAGATTTTTAACAGGCTTGCTATCGTCAAGGCGGATTTTAACTTCTACTACACGGATATCCTGCTTATCCGACGGGTCAGAACTGGTGACGGCATTTTTGCGAACCTGTGCCCCGATGCGCTCGACTTTTCCAGAAATTTCGCCTTGGAATGCATCACTCTTAATAATAGCCCGATCGTTCACGCTGACTTTACCGATCGAGTTTTCATCAACCTCCGCCACCACATACATCTGTTCTGTAATTCCCAAATCCATAATGCCATTGGTTCCGACAGATTCATTGTCCTTGGCATAAGTCTTCAACACCGTTGCAGGAATCGGCGATTTTACGATCGCTTTTTCCATTTCAATCTTTGCTTTTTCAAAATTAGATTGCGCAACCAAAACCTGCGCTTCCGCCTGTTTTACATCGGTGGGCCGCACTTCTGAAACACTGCCTAAACGGGCATCTTCACTTCTCACGCGAGCAATCGCCCTCTGGACTCCAGCTTGCGCAGCGGCTAAGGTCGCCGATCGTTGCTGAACTCTTTGTCTAGCTTGAGCAATAACCTTCTTCCCCTGTTCGACATCTTGCCGTCTCGATAAGAAATCTAGTTCACGCTTACGCCATTCATCCTCTGAGACGGCCTTTTCTTTGTAAAGCTGAGTGTACTTGTCGAAATCCCAGGTTGCCTTCTTGAGTTCAGCTTCTAGTCGCTTCGCCCCAGCTTCCACCTCATCTAATCTAAATTCTGCTTCTTGAAGATCTGCGACTGCTCTCCTAACTTCGCCTTCAGCCCTCATTCCATCCGCTTGCTCTGTTACGATCGCTCCCCGCTGCGCCCCAATATCACCAGTCTTTGCCCCGGCCCGCACGCCTTCCAGTTTACTTTGAGCCTCAATCATCTGGGCTTCCGCTTGTTTCGCAGATGCTAGAAGTGACTGATAACTATCCATCACCGCGATCGGTTGCCCGGGCTTCACCTTATCGCCTTCTTTAACGAGTAACCGCTCAATGCGCGAACTAAACCCTCCCGCAGGCGGCGCAATTTTAAACACTTCTCCCGCAGGCTCCAGTCGGCCTAAAGCACCGATCGCCGATGCAGACTCTTCTTTTTTAGCTTCCGTCGTCTCAGTTGTCGGAGCCTTAGGACCCGACATCATATTGTTTGCAATGACAAATCCACCGCCCGTCACCACCACCGCGATTGCCGAGACCGTCGCCACCAGTTTAGCGCCAGAAGAATTGAGCAAAGGATTGGAACTCACGTTGTAAAACTCCCCACAGGTGCGATCGAAAATCTAGATATAGTTCAAGAACGGCAATCAAAACGAAGCGCTCATCAAGCATCACAAATCATAACAACAAAGACCACGATCCTGCTGCATCGAACTTGATTGAGTCGTAATTGAACCGAGGTCCGATCGTCCCGCCACTTGTCAAGTCCAATTAGCGACCTCTGGTAAATAGAGAATTGAGCTATAGTTAATTGCATATTTTTGCCTACAATTCCTGAATGGACAGCCACCAACTTGCACGCTATATCGAAGAAACCAACGGCATCAGCAAGCCATGGCTCCTTGTGCAACTCCGTCTCGTCAAACTCCAAGAAAACAAAGATAGCCTCACCCCTGAAGCTTATGCCCATGCCCTCGCAGACATTCACGAGGATTTAATGAGGCTCGGGCAGTGGTGGAAAGGTCAAGAAAACCAGGTCTTCAATCCATGATTCGTCGTCAGAAATCCAAACCCTCAGCCGCATCCGAAACTAACCTCTTTGCCCCACAATATTATTTCAACCGAGAATTAAGCTGGCTCCAGTTCAACAGCCGAGTCCTGCACGAAGCCATGGACGACAGGACGCCACTGCTTGAAAAGCTAAAATTTCTTGCCATCTTTAGCTCCAACCTAGACGAGTTTTTCATGGTGCGCATCGCCATACTCAAAGAACAGCTCGAAGCCGACATCAAAAAACTCAGCCCCGATGGTAAGACCGCTCAGGAGCAAGTCACCATTGTCCAGGAGGGCGTTCGGCCCCTTATCGCCAAGCAGCATCAGTACTTTGAACAAGTTCTCAAACCCCAACTAGCAGCCAACGGCATCCACCTCTTAGACTATCTAGACCTAAGCCAAGAACAACGCCTCTACCTGCATGATTATTTTGAAGAACAGGTTTTCCCCGTTCTCACGCCCCTAGCGGTCGATCCCAGTCACCCATTCCCCTACATTTCCAACCTTAGCTTGAGCCTCCTTGTGGTCGTTCGTGACCCTGTGACCCATGAAGAAAACTACGCCCGAGTCAAGGTTCCCAAGGTTCTACCTCGGTTTATTGCTCTCCCGATCGAAACCCAAAGTTCCTCTATCGCCCCCGAGGCTCGCCCCACCCAGACCGCCGACGGATACCCCGAAGAATACCCCGACGGGCATTCGGTTCCCGCTGTCTGGGCTGGCATTCCTCTAGAGCAGGTGATCGCTCACAATCTAGAAGGGCTTTTTCCCGGAATGGAAATTCAGGAGTACTATCCCTTCCGCGTCACCCGCAACTCCGACCTCGATGTCGAAGAAGATGAAGCCGATGACCTCATGGAAGCGATCGAACAGGAGTTACGAAAACGTCGCGTCGGTGGATCCGTCGTCCGTATGGAGACCTACGCAACGTTGCCCGATGAGATTCGATCGCTCCTGATGGAGGAAATGGAAATCAGCAGAGATGAAGTTTACGAAGTTGAAGGACTGCTGAGTTTGCGGGACCTGATGTATTTTATGGAACTCAACTTGCCCCACCTTAAGGATGTCCCGTGGAAAGGCGCAACCCATCCTCGTCTGCGCAAAGTCCTAGAAAGCAATGTCGAAGACCTCCCTGAAAGCAAAGAAGAGGACTTTTTCAGCGTTTTGCGTAAGCAGGATCTACTTGTTCACCATCCCTACCACTCCTTCACCACCAGCGTCCAGCGCTTCATCGAAGAAGCCGCCTACGACCCCGGCGTCCTGGCCATCAAAATGACGCTTTACCGCACCTCCGGTGACTCACCTATCGTCAAAGCCTTAATCAACGCCGCCGAAAATGGCAAGCAGGTTGCAACCCTCGTCGAACTTAAAGCGCGATTCGATGAAGAAAACAATATTCTCTGGGCCAAAAGGCTCGAAGGCTCAGGGGTCCATGTCGTCTACGGACTCGCCGGACTCAAAACCCACACCAAAATCGTCCTCATCGTCCGACGCGAAAACGGCAAAATCAAGCGCTATGTCCATGTCGGCACCGGAAACTACAACCCCAAAACCGCCAGACTTTATACCGATTTCGGCCTCTTCAGCGCCCGCGAAGACCTGGGCTGTGACGTCACAGAATTGTTTAATTACCTCACGGGCTATTCCCGCCAAAAAGAATATCGACAGCTTTTGGTTGCCCCGGTCAATCTTCGCGATCGGATGGTCGCCCTGATCGATCGTGAAGCCCAAAACCAACAAGCCGGAGGACAAGGCCGCATTGTCGCCAAAATGAATGCCCTTGTAGATCCGATGTTGATTCGCAAACTCTACGAAGCTTCGATCGCAGGTGTCAAAATCGACCTGATCATCCGAGGCGTCTGCTGTCTGGTTCCCGGACTTCCCAATGTCAGCGAAAACATTCAGGTCATCAGCGTCATCGGACGGCTACTGGAACATTCCCGCGTTTTCTACTTTCATAACAACGGCGACGAAGAAATTTTCATTGGCAGCGCCGACTGGATGACTCGCAACCTCGATCGGCGCGTCGAAGCCGTCACCCCAGTCCGCGATCCCGAACTCCTGCGAGACCTTCAAGAAACCCTTGGCGTCATTCTCTCTGATAATCGCCAAGCCTGGGATCTCCATGCAGACGGCCACTACACCCAAAGAACCCCCGGCGGAAATCAAGACCAATCTTCTCAAGCCATCTTCACTAGCAACGCTCGCCTCGCCACCTAACCACACATATCCACACTTCAGCACACCCCAAGGCCCTAATCTCAGATCTCTTACGCGATTCTACGGAAATTGAAAATAAATCCACATCTAGTGTTGACAAAATCTGAAAACCGCTATATCTAGTTGATAGGTTCTCTGTTCAGTTGTCTCAAATCTCGATGAATGTGCTAGCGATCGGACTATAGCGAAAGTTTACAAGCAGCATTTGTCGCTGAAAGGGGGCATAAGGTCAAAACGTAGGAATTAAACGGGTTCCGTTGTGACTCTCGTTGTTACTCTTCGTGTGGTTCAGAGAGGATAACAGATTCTCTAAGAAACAGCCCTAGAAAAATCGAAATTAGATCGAAATTAGTAAACCTCTGAAATGTGCGGTGTGACCTCAAATGGCAACTAAATCTTCTAAAAAGAAAGCCGAAAAAGTAGAACCGATCGAAGGGGTTTTGCCCGACGACGCAAATCTAGCAGGCGATGACATCGAAGTCTTGAGCGATGACGAACTCACGCCTGAAGCCCTTGCCCGATCGGTTCCGAAACATGCCAGCGACTACCTAGGACTTTCTGACGATTCGGTCGGGATTTTTCTACGGGAAATGGCTCGCTATCCTTTGTTGAATCAGGCCGAAGAAATCGAACTCGCCCGCGAAATCGCCAAAGGCGGAGCCGTCGGTGAACGGGCCAAACGGAAACTCGTCCGTGCTAATCTTCGGCTCGTCGTTTCGATCGCCAAAAAATATCTCAACCGAGGCGTGCCATTCCTGGATCTGATTCAAGAAGGCTCTATGGGGTTAATGCGCGCTGCTGAAA
>JANMIS010000132.1:0-2241 GCA_031375925.1 Synechococcales cyanobacterium OTE_70_concoct_197_sub | reverse complement strand
GACTATGACCCGAGCCTCGATCGTCCGGCAAGGTTTGATGAATCTTTGTTAGATGATGGCGAAGTGGAATGGACCGTTTTAGATGAGAAAGCAAAACGTCTTGTGATGGAAATTCTGTCGCAGCTTCCAACGCTTTCGCATTCCTAACGCGATGTATTCTTAACGCGATATAGTGAACGAGTGGATTTGCGTTGTGGGAAACGGTATGAATACTGCTGCTGATATGGGTTATGAGGCTGCGCGATCGGGCGTGGCGCTTTACAATCAAAGCCATTGGGGATGCATTGAAGTCACCGATGAGCATCGCCTCGATTTTCTCCACAACCAAAGCACCAATGGCTTTAAATTGCTCAGACCCGGAGCGGCTTGTGATACTACATTTTTAACTTCGACAGCGCGCACGTTAGATTTGGCAACGGCGTTAGTCTTTGATGATAAGGTGAAATTGCTTGTTTCACCAGATATGGCAGGCAAGCTTATTGCTTTTCTCGATCGCTTTATCTTCTTCAGCGATCGTGTGAAATTAATTGATTGCTCCGAGACGATCGACACATTCTGCGTTCTTGGTCCCAAGGCTGCAAATCTTTTGGAAAGCTTGGGTGTATTGTTGCCAGAGTCGGGATTTATCACTGTTCAAATTGCAGACGTCACAGTTCAAATCGTTGCAGGAACCGGATTAGCAATGCCGGGATTTCGTTTGGTTATGGCTGCACAAAAATCTGCAATAGTCTGGGATATTTTATCAAAACAGGCGGTTGTCATGGCTGATCGAACCTACGATCGGCTTCGCATTGAACAGGGTCGTCCCATGCCAGGATTTGAACTAACCGAAGATTACAACCCTTTAGATGCGGGCCTATGGGATACGATTTCGTTTAATAAAGGCTGCTACATTGGCCAGGAAACGATCGCTCGTCTGGACAGCCGTGATGCAGTCAAGCTTAATCTTTGGGGTGTGAAGCTCGATCGTCCTGTGGCGGAAGGTTCGACGGTTTTTGTGGGAGATGATAAAGCGGGAACGATTACGAGTGTGTATGAATTTGAGGATGGGAGTGCGATCGGGTTGGTCTACGTCAGAACCAAAGCTGGCGGTGCGGGATTAGAGGTCACTGTAGATTCACAAAAGACAACACTCATGGATTTACCCTTTCCCTCTCGCACAAAAAAGCTATAATTGAATCATACATTTTCGCCAGTGAATGCCTCATGGTTACACTTCAACTCCGACAAGTAGTTGTTTATCCGGGAGAAAAAATAAATCTCCATGATGTTGACTGGGTTGAATTTGAAGCAATTTTAGCTGAATTAGGGGAAAGACGGGCTTCGCGAATTGCTTACTTCGATCGGACTTTGGAGATTCGGATGCCATTACCAGTACATGAAGTTGAGAAAGAACTCATTGGAGATATGGTGAAAATTCTCCTTGAAGAACTCGATATTAATGCAGAATGTTTTGGGTCAACGACGTTTAAACGTAAGGACTTGGGTGTTGGGGTCGAACCCGATCAATGCTTCTATATTCAAAATTATGCTGCAATGATTGGAAAACGCCGTTTAGATCTGACGATCGACCCCGCACCTGATTTAGCGATCGAAGTGGATGTAACTTCCAAAACCGGGCTGGAAGTCTATCGGAAGCTGGGTGTTCCTGAAGTGTGGCGATTTGAAGAGGGTTTGTTGCAAATCAGTGTTTTAGAAAATTCAGTCTATCAAGATTCTACAATTAGCCTGCAATTTCCTGATTTTGATATCGTTCAATCTATTTCGCAGTTCATTGCACGCAGCCAAACAGACGGTCGCAGTAAAACGTTAAAAGCATTTAGAGCATGGGTTCGATCTGTTGTTTAAAGTTCGATCGGCTCAGGCGACCATTGCCTCTAAGGATTGACCATGGTTGTCACCCAGCGATCGTCCGCCTGTCGTTTGTAATCCGTCCGATTTTGTGGATCACCTCGCAATTCCAGATGATCAACCGAAATTGGATCCATTAATAAGATACAAAACTCCGGCAGCACCTCTGCATCACTCGGCAACTCCATCTGAAACGGCTTGTCCAAATCTCGCACTTCCCCTGGATCAGCCCAAGAAAACTGTGCCCGAGCCGCCAGGGACAAGTCCTGCCAAGTTTGCGATCGAAGCTGTTGCAGCCGCTCATCCTTGGTATGCTCCGACACCAGCGCCAGCCGCCCATGGAACCGAAACTGCTCCCGCGTCTTAGGAAAGTACCAACACACCTCGGCC
>JANMIS010000469.1:0-1379 GCA_031375925.1 Synechococcales cyanobacterium OTE_70_concoct_197_sub | reverse complement strand
TGGGAATGTCATTGCGGAAAATATAAGCGTGTCCGTCACCGGGGCATCGTGTGCGAACGGTGCGGCGTTGAAGTCACCGAATCTCGCGTTCGTCGTCATCGCATGGGCTACATCAAGCTTGCGGCTCCCGTTGCCCATGTTTGGTATCTCAAGGGAATCCCGAGCTATATGGCGATTTTGTTAGACATGCCGCTGCGGGATGTAGAGCAGATTGTTTATTTTAATGCTTACGTAGTCTTGAATGCGGGTAACTCAGAGGGGCTAACCTACAAGCAACTTCTCACGGAAGATCAATGGATCGAAATTGAGGACGAACTTTACAGCGAAGATTCTAAGCTCGAAGGCATTGAAGTGGGCATCGGTGCGGAAGCTTTACAACAGCTTTTGCAAGATATTCCTCTGGATGAAGAAGCAGAACGTTTGCGCGAAGAGATCGCGGTGTCCAAAGGCCAAAAGCGTGCCAAATACATTAAACGGCTGCGGGTCATCGATAACTTCATCGCCACAGGCTCTATGCCTAGCTGGATGATTTTGGACTTGATCCCTGTTATTCCGCCGGATTTACGCCCGATGGTGCAGTTAGATGGGGGCCGTTTCGCCACCTCTGACTTGAATGACTTGTATCGCCGAGTTATCAACCGGAACAACCGTCTCGCCCGCCTACAGGAAATCCTTGCTCCGGAAATCATTGTTCGGAACGAAAAACGGATGCTTCAGGAAGCGGTTGACGCGCTGATTGATAACGGTCGTCGCGGTCGAACTGTGGTCGGTGCGAACAACCGTCCTCTTAAGTCGCTGTCTGACATTATCGAAGGGAAACAAGGTCGATTCCGTCAAAACCTTCTGGGTAAGCGGGTTGACTACTCCGGACGAAGCGTTATCGTCGTCGGACCCAACCTCAAAATCCATCAGTGCGGTCTGCCTAAGGAAATGGCGATCGAACTGTTCCAGCCCTTTGTTATTCATCGCCTGATTCGTCAGGGTTTGGTGAACAACATCAAAGCTGCAAAGAAACTGATTCAACGCAACGATCCCCAAATTTGGGATGTGCTTGAAGAAGTGATCGAAGGCCACCCCGTGATGCTCAATCGAGCACCAACCTTGCACCGTCTCGGGATTCAAGCTTTCGAGCCGATCCTAGTAGATGGTCGAGCGATCCAACTGCATCCGCTTGTTTGTCCGGCGTTTAACGCTGACTTCGACGGAGACCAAATGGCTGTTCATGTGCCGCTGTCGATCGAAGCCCAAGCCGAAGCGCGTCTGCTAATGCTGGCCTCCAATAACATTCTGTCGCCAGCCACAGGTAGCCCGATTATTACCCCGTCCCAGGATATGGTCTTGGGGTGCTACTACCTCACCGCCGAAAATCCCGAAGCGAA
>JANMIS010000390.1:0-4469 GCA_031375925.1 Synechococcales cyanobacterium OTE_70_concoct_197_sub | reverse complement strand
TAATTTTTTTCAGCGCAGACTTAAGCTTGAACTCGCCCTCATCCTTAACGCGCCCATTTTCAATGGAAATCCCGACGAAATGCTTTCCGTCACCTTGTTCAGACCAGCCCAAAAAGTCCATATAGGTCCATTTTTGCACCTTTTTCATCGGTTTGAAGGGCTTACCAAAATATTCCTCAGCCTTCGCACGGAATTTTTCAACGCCCCACTCGTGGATCAGATATTTCAAGCGGGACTGACGCCGATCGGCGCGGTTGCCGTAGTCACGTTGGGTGAAGATAATGGCCTTCACCGCCTCATAGATGTCTTTGCCGTCCACAAATCCGATCGGATCTGCAATGCGAGCAAAGGTTTCTTCTTTACCGTGGGTGCGACCGAGACCGCCTCCAGCGTAGATATTAAAGCCTTTGAGTGTGCCGTCCGTATTGCTAATCACCACCAGAGATAAATCCTGGGAGAACAAATCAACCGAATTATCTCCCGGCACCGTTACAGCGGCTTTAAATTTCCGAGGCAGATAGTAGGTGCCATAGATCGGCTCCTCAGAGTCCTGGAAGGCATGGGTATTCCGGGCGGCCACGACATCAGGATGCTCTTCCGCTGAGATTGCTTTTTCCCCATCTAGCCAAATTTCGTAGTACGCACCTGTTTGAGGCGTGAGCAAATCAGCGACGCGGTTTGCGTAGTCCCGAGCGAGGACATACTCAGGCCGATCGCTAAAGGGCGCGGGTGGGGCCATGACGTTGCGGTTGAGGTCTCCGCAGGCTCCAAGTGTCGAACCCATGTTTTTGACAATTTCGGCGATCGTAACTTTAAGGTCGTGCTTCAGGATGCCGTGAAGCTGAAACCCTTGGCGGGTGGTGGCCCGAATGGTGTGGTTGCCGTACTTATCGGAGAGGCGATCGAGGGCGAGGTAGAGTTCGGGGGGGATGAATCCGCCTGGACTGCGGGTTCGCAGCATCATTTGGTAATCTTTTTCCTGGCCTCGGATCCGGTTCTCACGGTTGTCCTGCTGATAGGATCCGTGGAACTTCATAAGCTGGATTGCATCTTCGGAGAAATAATTCAGATTATTTTTCAACTCAGAAGCAACAGGCTCTCGCAGAAAATGACTGCGTTCTTTGATGCCTTCAACTTTGGAGGGCTTTCTTTCGATGACTGGCGTGGCGGAGGTCATAACCATAGGAATTTATTGAGTGCGGAGTAGCCCCGGTAGGTCGAACAAGATTCTGAAGGATCAGATTTTAGCACCTTCCTAACGTTCAAAATCTGGATCCAACGTTAAAGAAAGTAAAGGGACCCAGATCAGCCGATCGCAGTCCCTTTCAGAGCGAATTTGATGAAATTTAGATCACCTATCGCAGCACAGGCGTTTCTGTAGGCAACGCTGATTGTGTCAAATCCAATCGCTCTGCTAAGACTTTTGCCTCAGCTTTCTGCGCCACTAACACTGGGTTTACGTTGCGGATTCGAGCGATGATCTGCGCTGTTTTGGTGTCGTAGATCTGGGTCAAGAGCTTTGGATAGAAGCCAATGCCAATGATCGGCACCAACAGGCAGGCAATGATAAAGACCTCACGAGGCTCAGCATCGATTAAGGCTTCATTTGCAATAAGTTCTTTGTTCTCAGGCCCGTAGAAGATTTCCCGCAGCATCGATAGCAAATAGATCGGGGTTAGGATCACGCCGATCGCCGCTAATATCACCATGACGACTCGGAAGGTTAACGAGTAAGCATCACTGGTCGCAAAGCCAATGAAGATCATCAGTTCAGCCACAAAGCCACTCATCCCCGGCAATGCCAAGGAAGCCAAGGAGCAAGCGGTGAACATGGAGAAAATTCGTGGCATCTTCTGACCGATGCCGCCCATTTCGTCCAGCATGAGGGTGTGGGTGCGATCGTAAGTCGAGCCGACCAAAAAGAACAAACTCGCCCCAATCAAGCCATGGGAGACCATTTGCAAAATCGCCCCGCTCATCCCCAAGTCCGTAAATGACGCAATCCCGATCAACACAAATCCCATGTGGGAAATGGACGAATAGGCAATTTTTCGCTTGAGGTTACGTTGGGCAAAGGAGGTCAATGCGGCATAAATAATATTAATTACGCCCAAGATGACTAAAGCGGGAGCAAACACGGCATGGGCCGCTGGGAGCATCTCCACATTCATTCGCACCAGCGCATAGCCGCCCATCTTAAGCAAGATCCCCGCCAGCAGCATGTGAACCGGAGCCGTGGCTTCACCATGGGCATCGGGCAACCAAGTGTGTAGGGGAATAATCGGTAGCTTCACGCCATAGGCAATCAAGAACGCTGCATAGGCCCAAAGCTGGAACTGCACCGGATAGTCCTTCGCCATCAACGCCTGCATGTCGAAGGTTACGGTGTCGCCGTAGAAGGCCATTGCTAGGGCTGCTACTAGAATGAACAGCGATCCCCCAGCGGTATAGAGAATGAACTTCGTTGCGGCGTAGAGACGCTTCTTACCGCCCCAGATGGAGAGCATGAGATAGACCGGAAGTAGCTCCAGTTCCCAAGCGAGGAAGAACAGCAGCATGTCCTGCACGGCAAAGACCATGATTTGGCCGCCGTACATCACCAACATCAAGAAATAAAACAGCTTGGGCTTGTAGGTAATCGGCCAAGAGGCCAAAATCGCCAAGGTTGAAATAAAACTCGTCAATAAAATGAGCGGCATCGATAGACCGTCAGCCCCGACAGACCAGTTCAGATCAAGCTGAGGCACCCAGCTATAGCGCTCAAACATCTGCATTCCAGCACTGTGGAAGTCAAAGCCGAGGCAGAACGCCGTAACCGTCATGACAAAATTGATCAGGCCGACCACAAGGGCATACCATCGGACCGTTTTTCCGTCTTTATCCGGAATGATGGGAAGCAAGAGTGACGCTGCGATCGGAAAGAGGATGAGCGTCGTCAGCCAGGGAAAGTTAGCGGTCATGGCTATCGGAGGGGAGTGAAGTGAGCAGCTAGTACACAAAAGGTTTTAAGGTTTTCCAAAAAATCAACAAAGGAAAAATTCCAGATAGTCCGATTCTAAACAGACAGATCAGATGGGTCCCAAAAAATGCAGTACTTCTTTAACATTCACTGCAACATCTATACATTGCGTTACATTCACAGTCGCTTGTTTAATTACATCGCTTGTTTAAGCACAGGCAGCCCGATAGGATGATGTACGGAATGTCCCCATTCAATCCCGTATTTAGGCCAAATTTAGGTCAGAGAAGAGGCGATCGTCATGCAGTTAGAATTTGTCCCTGTTGAAGAGTTTTATTTTGAATTGACCCTTGCCGTTAAGACCCTAGAGGAAATCGAGAATCCCGAACTCGCAGCTCAAGTCGGCCAAATCCTCAAAACCCGCTACGAGCAGTCATCCACCGTCGCCTCCGCCAATCAAAACACCTACAACTACGTGTTCAAAGTGACTGACGTGGATAATTCTCCTTTCAACCGTCTCATCGTCTCTGTTGCAGACTGGGGAGATAAGCTTCGCCTCGGGTCCGACTACGGTTGGATGCTGAACGGTGAGCACCGCGCTGAAAAGAGCGATCGGTTTTCGGGCCGGGATCAGTTCAATCAAGACTTAAAAGCTCACCTTTCTGAAATGCTCGGCCTAACGATTTAACTTTTCAATAGCGGCACGGTTGTCCCCGATCGCAATCTCTCATTCAGCGCGTTCAACTCTTGTTTTTCTTGGTTGAGGGCGCGAATACGTTTCGATAAAATTTTGATGATGTTAACTGCGATCCCCGGTGTCTCTTCGATCGCTGCAAACACATGCTGCTGCGTCAGTTCCAAACAAATGGTTTCCTCAATGGCCGTGGCTGAAGCCGATCGCATCTCTGAGTCGAATAGCGACATCTCGCCAAAAAATCCTTCTCGGGCATGTTCTTGGAGGGTCCGATCGCCGAGGTGGATTTTGATTTTCCCAGAGGCGACGATAAACATCGATCGGCCTTCATCGTTCTGGAGGAAAATCGGCTGTTTGGGTCTAAAGGGACGCTCTTCCATGACAGGCACCAGTCGAATCAAGAAATCCTCACGAAGTTCTTGAAACATATCGACTTTTCGCATCAGTAGTAATCGTTCAAAAAGATTTAGCATGGCTTTTATTTTAGAGCGACTCTTGACTCCCGCAAAATAATCTTTGGGTTAGAGCTTAAAGCGTTGCTTGTAAAACTTTTGTAAAACCCTAAGAAGTAGCATCCGAGGGTTTGGCTAGCAATTTAGGACGATAGCCAAAGATCTCCGTCTGGGGAATCTCTCCAATCTCTTCTTCAGGCTCAGGCCGAATGGGCGCGACACCTTCTACGCGGATTTGGTAATCTTGCATCCACTGTTGAATCTGGCGACGGAGAAGGGGATCAGCATCATTTTGCATCCGAGGGAGCACTTTCAGGAAGGCTGTTTTAGTTTGACCGCGTTGTTGTGCATTGCACAGATAAAG
>JANMIS010000384.1:0-7406 GCA_031375925.1 Synechococcales cyanobacterium OTE_70_concoct_197_sub | reverse complement strand
CCCTGAACTTCACAGAGCGCGATCGGTCCCTTGGCCATTTTGCCGTTGCGATCGACGATGCAATCCCCCGAATCCTTCCAGCCTTGATTAACGAGACCGCGCTTCGATCGTTTGTTATAGCTGAGATAGCCTGTTTCCTTGAGTTCCCGATCGACCCAGTTCATCGCCGCAAGCGCGTTTTCCCAAAGCTTTTCTAAGGTGTCCCGATCGCCCGTCCAAGCATAGTACTCAGCATAGAGCATCAGCCATAACGGGGTGGCATCAATGGTTCCATAGTAGGGAGTATGGGGAATCTTCTCGCAGCGGGCCAGTTCACCAAGGCGAATTTCATGGAGGATTTTGCCCGGTTCTTCTTCGCGCCAGTCGTCGTCTTGTTTGCCTTGGTAATGGGCGAGAACTGTTAAGGTATCGCGGGCGATCGTGGGATTGAGGATCAAAGTTTGGGAGGCTGCAATAATCGAATCTCGCCCAAACAACGTACAGAACCAAGGCACGCCTGCGGACAAAACTTTTCCCTGTTCAAAGGTCTGACGCAGGAGATAAATGTCTTGCTCAGCCCGCTCAATCACTTGATTAATCGCCTTATTATCCGTACGAATCTGCGTTGCAGAAGCTCGCCATTCTTGCTCCTCCATCATCTCTGCTGCTTTCGCCTGAACTAGGGTCGTGGGTACAGGCACGCGGGAGACGGGCTGACCATTGGCCAAGAGGCTAATGCGATAGCTGAGGCGTTCTGTCGTGTGGGAGGCCATTTCAAGATTCCAGACGGCTGTGTAGCCCTTGAAGGCTTGGGGTTGATTATGGAAAAACTGAATGTGAGATTCCATGATGCTGCCATCTAGCCCTTGATAGGCCATACTCATCTCGCTCGGGTCTTCGTGGAGCGCATAGCTTTCTGCACTTTCCGCTGGCGCATCGTCCGATCGCACCACCCGCCGCAGCAGTTGACCATGCTCTTTACGATCGAACCCCCGAATCTCAAACAAATCGGTAAAATCTGCATCAAAACTCAAACTCAGCTCGAATTTAACGGTTTCAGACCCAAAGTTGGTCAAGGTGACTTCCTCAAACAATCCGCCGTTTAGCACCAGTTCACGCTGGATGCCGATCGTCTCCGCCGGAACGTCATCTAGGCGGGGATTGGCGCAGAGGACGGAGAGGGAAAAGCCTCGCTGGGCCGTGCTGCTGAGCAAAATGGGCGATCGGTGATTGATTTGTAACTCCAACCGACTGAGAAATCGAGAATCTCGACAAAACAAACCCATGCTGGTCACGACGCCATCATCTAAGCATCCTGAAATATTCCCCAAGGTATCCGTAATCAAGAAAAGATCGTCATCTTTGACCGTCAGGGTCTGCTGCATTCGCTCGTTGAAGCTACAGCCCCAACTGGGAATCGGAAACTTGTGTGCCACCGCATAAACTCGCCGATCGACTTCGACAAAATAAATATCATTTTCATTATTCTCTAACGCGCTGTCTGGCTCGACCAAGCTATCGGGCAAGGTGGAAACAACTGCGGGAGCGGTCATGGGGGGGGGTGTTTGGGCGATCGGGGCGTTCGTTTGAGCTGCGCCAATCTTGGATTTTGAAGCGGTCTTAGATTGAGATGTCATACGTCACTCCGAAGCTTAGTAAAGAATTACTGTCAAGGAATCGAATCCTCTAAGCTACTGTGCCCCCCCTAAAATTGTCTTTTCTTCAGAAAGCTTTAAGGTCTCTGTTAAGGATTACGATCGCAGATTGCGAGATGACCCGATTCAGTGAGATTGGTTTCAAGTCTGATTTAAATTCATTTACTTACAAATCAGTTTTCTAGGATACTGTCATTTCCTTAAAATGTTCGCTATCATATATTGTTAAGGATCCTGACCTGTTTCACGATTTTTTAACTCATTCTATTCGTCTAACTTTCTTTAATTCCTGTTCTAGAGTTTACGATCGTTTTTACGTTCATGATTGGGACCATTTAAAAGCTGGATTGCCGTTGAGATTACGAGCCGTCTGCGTCAGCTAACCTTTTCCAATGACCTCATGACGGGTGACGATCGAATTTGTACCGAATTTGTATTTTGTAATCTACCCCTACGTTAATATTTGAGAGGTTTGCTGTGGCTTTGTATGCAGAACTTCACCGCCATTTAGGTGGCTCCGTCGTACCCAGAATTTTGTGGCGTTACCTGGAACGCAGCAATTCGCCCCTGACCGCAAACTACGAGACCTACGCGAACTTTGAATCGTTTTACACGCGCCCGCGCAATACTTTGGAGGAATATCTAGAACTTCACAGCTTAGTGGAAAAAGTTCAAACGCCTGAGAGCTTGCCCTATTTCATTTGTCGGCTGTTGCGGGGAGCGTACATTTTTGAAAACTTGGCCTATTTGGAACTGCGATCGACACCTTACCTGCGAACTAATGAGGCGCTCTCCCAGTCTGCCCGCATTGAACAAATGGGTGCGGTGATCAACATCATTGGTCAAGCAGCACGGCAGGTCGAGTACCCGATCGTGATGAGTCAGATTGTCTGTATGCACACGAAGCTGCCCTACGAGGTGAATAAAGCGATCGTAGATTTGGCGATCGATTATCCGCATTTTGTCTGTGGGATTGATTTGGCCGGGAGCGATCGGATTTACGGCGAACGGATGCCAGAATTTGTGAAGCTTTATGCCTATGCCCGCGATCGGGGTGTCAAGACAACTGGGCACCTGTATGAAACCGTGAATGGCTGCTACCCAGAGCTATTGCCCTACTTGATGCGCATTGGTCATGGCATTCAAATTCCGTTGCAATATCCAGAATTGCTTAAGGATATTGCCGCGAATGGTCAATGTCTAGAGGTTTGCCCTTCGACCTATCCGAAGACGGGAACTTTGAAGGATATTTCGGAATTGAAAGTGGTGTTCGATCGGGCCTTTGATGCGGGCGTCGATATTGCCATTTGTACCGACAATGCGGGGCTGCACAATGTTCGGTTGACCCAAGAATACGAAAATCTATTGACGCTGGATATTATTGGGTTTGAAGAACTACAAGCCTGTCAGGAATCTGCATTCCGGCATGGGTTTGCTTGGCAGTACCATGAACGCCCCGCTTCAATGCTCAATCGGTTGATGCAATGGGATGAACCTGCGCACGAAGCGGCGATCGTTGCGGTTCGCTAATACGGTTCGCACTTCAAGGTCTGCACTTCAAGGTCTGCACTTCAAGCAGGAACGATCGTGATGCTGCGATCGTTCCTGTCCCCCCAGAATTGGGGGTTGTGGGGGCCTAATGTGTAGCAATCACGAATTGATTTGGTATTACACCCCAGAATCCATGGTCTATCCACTAAAACAAGCTTCTCAGGAGCTTTGCTTTCAGTAATGACTCGAATTGATTTCTCATGGCTTGGGCGACAGTTAGATTATTAAGAAGAACGCCTGCTTCTAGATTTCTTTTATGGGCCGCTTCTGTAAAATTGGCAGATGTGATAAAAACTTTTGCATCATCAACAATAATACATTTTGCATGGAGACAAGCGCGATTTCCAAACCCAAGGGTTAACGATCGTGGGTCATAAAAAACCTCCGGCAGTCTCTTTCCTGGCCAGATGTGAGATTTAAATAAATTTGCAAAATCTCGAAGTAGCTCGGCTTCCTCAGTTTGCTTTCCGTAAGGTCTTGGAATATTGAGAAATAGACGGACTTGGAAAGAAGGTGATTCGTCTAATTTTTGAGCAAGTTTTGAGAATAGGGATTCTGCTTTCTGATTTTGGTCGATCGCATAGGTTGCGATCAGGACTTTATGTTCCGCTTGGTCAAAAAGTTCTTGAACCACGACTTGCGTGTCTCGGCTCTCCATGCCTGGGGTTTCTAGTCCTGACCACACCAGATCCATTTGATTGCGCTGGTGTTTAGCTTTTTGACGTTCAGCAATCATCATTCTGAACAGATAGATGATATTGCTCACATTCATTCCCTGTTCAATCAGATGATTCATTTCCTGAGCAACGCGATCGATCCATGGGCTTACAACATAAGGACTAAGGCTGATGGCATAAAATGGCGGGGTGAGTCTTCCAGTTTCAAGGGCGGTGGCGAGTCCGGATAGTGCTGGTAAGCTGAGGTTGAGAAAAGGCTCAGACATTCATCCTCCTAATGGTTGCGATCGGGGAAAGAAGGCAGATCCAGAACAGCCAACGGTATCAATCACCAATGCGCGATCGAGGAATTCATTATTTCGTTCACAGGATGTCTCAGCAATTAACAGGCACCCATGGCAGGCTGCACCATGGAGGAACCGTTCTTCGTAAGTAGCAGCAGGCTTATGTTGGGCGCACACGGGGTCATTAGAACAAAGCTTTCCGAGTTCTAGCGCACTTTCTAATAGTTCTTCAATGCGATTCCCGACTTCCACTAATCCCCCCAGTGTCCCTTCAGAGCCAGAAGAACCTGTGTAAAGTAGGATTCCATAGCCATAGTCTCCGGCATAAATCCGCTCTCGGACAGCACTTGCAGAATAGCCACATTCTAGAGAAATTGCTGTGATGAGAAGATGAGAGAGGGAGTGAAGTAGAATGTAAGGCGCACCTGGAAATTTGAATTTTTGTGGATCAATATTTCGACGTTTTGCCCAAATATCAAAGCCCTCGATTAATTCTTTCGCGCGATTCTGAACCGTAGGTTGATCTTTCCAATCTTCGATCGCAGATTTAGAAAAGGAAATAAAGATCCCTTCTCCTTTGTTCTCGATCGCTGGAAACCAATGGGGTTCTCGATCGATCGGGGCAGATTTGACGCTGATATCTAATTCACCGTCAATGTTTGTGAGAAAGGGTTCAAACCGAGTAAACCCGATTTGGGCTGTCACTTCACGCAAACGATGGACCAAAACAATGCGATCGATTTTATCTTTTAAGAATGTCGGCAACTTTTCTAGCGATCGGTTACAAGCATAAAAGTCACTGTCGCGTGTATCTGAGCCGATTTCATCAGACGGTGATAAAAGCGTTTCGATTTCAACTTGTTTGATTGTTTTATCATCGGGTTGAATGCCCTTTTGACGACGTTGAACTTCTGTCCAAATTTCAATATTGCTGAAACCTTTTAATACTTCGGCAATTCTGGGGATCTTTTTCAGAAAAAACTGAATCTCTTCTATGCTTTCAGCTAATTCTAGATCTCCATAAACCTGGCTCACGGCATCTCTGAGTTTTTGATTAGAATCAGGGAGTGAAATAACACTTAAGTTTTGGGCGAAGTAAGCATTGCTGGCCGATCGGACCAGTAGGCGATTAACGTAGGGTTTACTTTTGTTGTCGGAGTTGGGGTCTATGCAGGGTTCATGCTCATCCTTTCCGAGCCAGGGAAGTCTACCTTCGCACAGTCCTAATGCTTTGGAGTTCGGGAGTGTAGCATCTGATAAAGGACGACGAATGCCACAGTTGACACAACGGACGAAAATATCGGCAAAGTCTCCGCTCGCGCTGCCTTCGTCTAGTCGAAGAAGATTACGATTTCGGCAAGTGTCTTTGTGTTGGATAAATGATGACCAATTGATATCGCTGATGTGACCATTGGGACAAGCTTGAACGAATCTCACTGGAACGACGGAATGCTTAACACGATCGTCATCAATATACTTTCCTTTCACCAATGCGTTGTATTTAATCAATGGACGGCTGCGATAGACCTTACCCGTTGGAGCGGGCCAAGGAGATTCTTCAGTTTGCGCGACAAACCAGGCTGGAAAGGTAAAAGCCGTAATGCCAGTCGTGATGCCTTCGCCATCTTTGCTATTTTCGGGGGGTTCGTAGAGGCGAATTTGAGTTAGGTCTGGATATTGCTCTTTTAACCGATCGTAGATTTTATGAGCAAGCCTTGCTTCGACGATTTCTCGTTTGCCATCTTTATTAAATTTCCAATGATTCAATCCACCGATCAATACTGAAGCATCCGGTAAATCCACCATGGCACCGGGTCCAAAGGTTGATAAAATTTGGCTTTGACGGATTTGACCATCCGCAGGACGTTGTGTTTTGGGTTTCATGATTCTTCGGGTTTGGAAATAGATTGACCATTGGGATTCACAATCCAAAGATTTACGGCATGTTCAACATCTCGTAAGCTGCGTTGGGCAGTAAATTTTTGGGCTTGGTCTGATTTTTTGCGAAGTTCGGAATCGAGGGGTGTGTAGAGCAGTGGAGGTGCGCTGCCTTCTTCTTGCTGATATTGCAATGTGCCTGCATCGTCTGCAACCCGCTCCCAACTATCCAGCAAATCTAAAACCGAGGCGCGAATTCGTTGCCTCAGTTCTGCGGGTTTGGTTTGGTCATTTTCGGTGCAATGAATTTCAGCCCGATCGGCTAGGGTTTCTGCGACAAAGGCTAAGGTTTGCCTGTGTTGATTAATCATCGCGGCTTGCTTTGGGGCGGTCATGGCATCGCAGCCTAGGCGGGCGAGGGCAACGGAAACCCCTGCAAGACCCCGATCGACGGCTCTGGGTGAAAAGGGCGTGACGCTGGTGGCTTCGACGGCACGGTAAAAGGTGTTGTGCCAAGATTGGAAGCGTTCGTAGTGCGATCGATCGCGGGGACGATGGATGTTCATTAGAGTGATGACGAGTCCGGGGCGGTTTTCATCCCGTCCGACTCGACTACTGGCTTGAATGTATTCGGCGGTGGTTTTGGGCTGCCCCAGGATGACCATTAGGCCGAGACGGGTGATGTCTAGACCGACGGAAATCATGTTGGTGGCGAGGACGACATCGACGGCTTCTTTGGGTTTGGTGAAGGTGTTTTCGAGTTTGCCTTTGGCTTCGGCGACTTCGCTGGTGTTGACCCGTGAGGTGAGTTCGATCGGGAGGTCGGAGATTTTTCGATCGCTGAACATGCCGATTCTTTCATTGACGCGCTTGTGTTGGTGATAGCCATTGATTTGCGATCGGACTTCATCTTCGACGATGCGCCGACTGCCACCGAGTTCTCGCAGGGAATTGAAGTAGCCTAGCAAGGTCATGTAAGGATCGACTGGGTTGTTGAGATTTTTTGCGCCGCCTGCTTCTAGCCAGAGCTTTTGGGCTGCGCCTAGGAGAACCAGATAACTGCGTAAGAGAACGACTTTTAAACTTCGTCCTTGACCTGCAATTCCCACATACAAACGGGGATTTTTCTTGTCAGATGTTTCAGTTTTTGCAAAAAAGGAGTCTCGACGATCGGGTCCGGGCGGTGGGAAGATTTCTACGTGCTGTCGTCCGAAAAGGGCTTGAATTTGTTTGTTGGCGCGGCGGACGGTGGCGGTGGATGCGATGATTTTGGGCTTGATGGGTTTGCCGTTGAGGGTTTGGGTGCAGAGGGGTTCTATTGCGGTCTCGTATAGGCCGACCATGGTGCCAAGGGGACCGGAGATGAGGTGAAGTTCATCTTG
>JANMIS010000372.1:0-1102 GCA_031375925.1 Synechococcales cyanobacterium OTE_70_concoct_197_sub | reverse complement strand
ACCCGAATCTCGCAATCTCGGCAGACATCCTCAATATGTTCCAAACAAGGCTCCTCATAACCAAACAAATGCAACCGCTTTTGATGGTTTGGGTACTTGCGACTCTTCGCGATCAGATGCCCGATCGCATCCTTCCAATGGGTCACAATTTTCACTTCAATCAACTCCGTTTCCGTCAAAAGATCAATCAATCCCCAACGGGTGTAAGCCTCCGCCTTCCCGCCCAACTGCGCCTGAAGCCGATCGCGCACCACCTTTTCCGGTTGATTTTTCCGTTGAATCTTGCACCACTCCGGCAACAAACCCAACTCATCAAGTTTCGTCACCGCGCTGCCATAGGTCGATCGGGAAACCTCTGCCCGTTTCATAATTTCATCAGCCGTCAACGTCATGCGCGATCGGACCGCATTTTGCAAAATCAAGAAAACTCGATAGGAAGTTCCGTCTAATTTTTTGCTGAGAAGAAGGTCGATCGTCTTGAAATCAATCACAATGCCATTCTTCGGAACCACAGTCCCACGCCAATCTGTCATCTCCTGAATCCAAGAATTGATACCCATCTCCGCAAACATCTGATAGGCAAAGAGAGCCTTCTGGGTTTTGTGTCTTGAGTCAAACGCATAGTGCTTAATCACCTTGGCGCAAACTGAAGCACGGATAATTGAGAGGTTAGAAATCTTACTCTTCTCGATCGAAGTTACACCTTTTGCCTGCAACCATAAATCCTTTCGTTGCATGGGTTGTAGCGTTTTAGAGTCTGTTTTGCCTGCAACCATATCACGGAGAACTTGGCTTACTGATTGTCTTGCAACATCACAAAGACGAGCTAGCCCGATCTCCGACATTCCCGATTCACCCGTCGCATCAATGGTGAAAAATTCCACATCGTCGCGAACAACTCGTGTGATAGTCATTTATTAGTCCTTGCCTTTGGTCTATAAAGGTTGGTGGTTAGCCGATCGGTCTTGCGGAAACAAGATCGATCGGCGTATTGAATATTAGAGGGTAAAGCGATCGAAAAAACATCCGTGGAAGGTGTGACTACGGCACAGTCCGCCTTGGAATGAATTCGCAAGGCTAATAGCCCCGGAATTTATTCCGG
>JANMIS010000371.1:0-16190 GCA_031375925.1 Synechococcales cyanobacterium OTE_70_concoct_197_sub | reverse complement strand
TCAATGCGCCGCACACCGCCCATATCGATGAGTTTGACATCATCCCCTTCAATCAAAATATTGTCCGGTTTGAAATCGCAGTAGACGAGATTCTGACCGTGGAGGTAGGAGAATGCACTAAGGATGCGGTGAATGTAGGCGATCGCCGTTGCCACAGGAAGTACGCCATTCTCCTTACGCACTTCCTTCAGGGTTTTACCCCCGACATATTCCATAACGATAAAACTTTCAACCCCATGGCTAACGAAGTTGTAAATTCCCACAATATTGGCGTGCTTAACGGACGAGAGAAACTGTTTCTCGGCCACTGCAACGGCAGCGCTGGAGGCATCTTCTGTATTCAGCAAACCTTTGAGTACAACATAGCGGGATAGCACCAAGTCGTATCCTAAGTACACCCAACCCAGTCCCCCGAAGGCTAGTGCGCCTTTCACTTCATACTGTCCCGCTACCCGATCGCCGGGTTTAAGTGAAGCCACGAAAGAGTACTTCTGACCGCAAGCAGGACAAAATCCTTTTTCGCGTTTGACACTTTGCCCGCAGTCACTATTCCCACAGAATCGTTTATGTTCCGGGACCACCGCCTCTTTCATGATCACGCTTTCAGGGGCAATGCTCGGCAACTCAGGTAGAGAAATCAACCCCGCCCCGAGCTTTTTACGGGTGCTGCGGCTAACAGAAGTCGATCGGCGCGTCCCCTTCGTTCCGGCAACGCCTGTGACGCTGCTGGAGATTCCGGTGCTCAACCCGCCCAACCCACTTCGACTGCTTAAGATCCCGCTACTGGGAATCGCTTGACTGACGCGAGTACTGAACTCCCCGCTGGCTCGACTGATGGCTGCGCTGGGTGATCCATTGGGTGATCCATTGGGTGATAGAGAAGCATTTTTAGGCGCTGCCATCCCGCAGGTATCGCAATAGCCATCATCAATGGTTCCGTCACATCCCGGCTGAAGGCAGCGGACAGGAGATTGAGCGATCGGCGATGGGGGATTTGTCATAGGTTGTAAACTCTACGTCTTAGGCTCATTGACTACTATTTTATAGGCGATCGAGAGGAATGCTTAGCTCAGGTTTTCAGGATCTTTGGGTCAGAAATGGTTCACTGAGTAAGTTTCACTGAGTAAGTTTCACTGGCTGATCGCTCTACTGGCTCGATCGCGGATTAAACCAATCGACTCGACGAGTTAAGAACATAACGATCGCCAAGAATACAAATAGCCCCACGGATCCAAGCAGCAGCGAATAGTCTTGACTCGCTAACACCACATAGAGATAGCTGTACAATGAAACCTGCATCACCCCGATAATGCCGCCCCGACGTTTGGTTCGCAATGCAGACATGGTGTAACCCGTGATCATCAAGACAATAGACAGACTCGCCACGACATAAGCTTGATGAAATCCCAAATGCTCGGAGAGTGCCAATTGCAATAGATAAAACAAACACATCGCGACCCCCACGAGGAGATATTGCAGCGGATGCACCTTCACCCCCGCCGTCACCTCAAAGAGCCACAGCACCGCAAAGGTCAAAATAATAAACAGGAAATTGTACTTAATGCTGCGCTCGGCCATGTGGTAGTTGTCTACCGGAGAAAATAAGTTCACGCCAAAACGAGCGTTATACAAAGTGACGTCTGCAACAGGCGCATCATCATTCCATTGCTGTGGAAAATTACGACTGAGGAATGGAATCTGCCACTTCGCTTCAAACCCCTGATCACTGATCTTGGGCTTCTCTGGCAGTGAGTTTCCCTGAAAGCTGGGATTCGCCCAATTTGATTTGAGATTGACCTGTGTTAGTTTCCCCATGGGAACAAAGTACAAACTCTCACTGCCTCGCAGTTCCATCGGAATCGAAAACTCATAGGCTTTTTTGTCACCCATTTGAGAAAGCCTTGCGTGGATGCCAGAGACGCTAGAAATATTTACGGGTGGATTGTAGCGGCTACTATCCATTCCAGGATTGGCGGTGCCATTTTGGACTGAGTTGATCTGAAAATTTGGATCCCCCGCCTTGAACTTACCAAGTCCGGGATTGAATGGGATTTTGGTTTTGTTCCACTGAAGATTGACCTGATCACTAATGGCCCGCGTATCAGAAATTTGCATCGCAAGCTCCGATCGGTCCCACAGCACATCCTCCGGCTTCACGCCCCAAGCGGTAAAGTCTAACGCCTCAAACCTTCCTTTTACATCCCACTTTGTTGTATAAACCGGAACCTGAAATAATCCGCGATTACGGGTTTCGGTGGCCATGGTGGCATTGATCTGAAGATCATCAGGCAGAAACGTCGCGACCTTTTGTTCAGACTTGGGCTTTTCAGCGGTGCCCGATCGTTTGATATAAGGAACCATGAGGCGCGGTCCCACTAGGGTTTGTTCTTTGCCCCATTTGCTTGTGACATCTAGAATGGCGGTTTGGCGGAGATTTTGCCGTTCGCTGATAATCCCGAAAAGCATGACCGTTGGAATTTGTAGGATTAGCACCAGGAAGCCAATCACCAGCAGTCGCGTAAATTGAGAATTCATCAGGCGATCGATCGGAGTTGAGCCTTGAGTCGAGCCTTGAGTCGAGTTTTGATTGGGCGGGGTGGGCGGTGCAGAAAAAGACATCATTCAGTACCAGAGCTAGATCAACCAATATCGGCAGCAATATCGGCAAACTTCAACAGTGGTTTCCTAGATTCCGGAAAACTGAACCTATGCAGAACCGATGCTGCGAATCACGCTCAACCCGAAATTTCAACCCGAAATTTCAACCAAATCACCTTAGATCTCAACAATAGATCACAAATGTCGTTCATTTTTAGAATGAATTGCGTCAATTTGACGATCGCGATATACAATCGAGCCATACCAAAGCAGGACCCAAACACAGGACCCTAAAGTAATGGCTTTTAATGTCTTAACTGATGATTTCAGAAAGCAACTGGAACAGCAGCGCAAACGCCTTGTAAAAGATCGTGATGCTCTTGTCAAAGTTGCAGTCGCTCAAGCAACCGCTTCTATTGATGCAAGTCTCGACCATATCAGCAGTCTCCTTGGTGAGATTGCCGCCCCCGTGAAAGCAAAGCGAGGTCCCAAACCTAAAGGGGCAGCAGAAGCAAACGTGCCTTCTGGCAAACCCCGTGGCCGTCGTCCTAAGCAAGTTGTGGAAGCTGACGCTGCTGAAGAATCCGATAGCCCCGTGGTGAAGCCCAAGCGTGGTCGTCCTGCTGCGGCAACCTTAGAGACAACGAGTACTGCTCGTAAAATCAAAGGGCCGAGAGCAACCAAGGAGCCTAAAGCCAGTAAGGCCGTAAGCACTAAAACCAAAGCCAAAACGCCTAAACCTCCGATCGATTTACCTGAGTTGAAGCCTGAATTTGCGGGGTTAACCGCGACTCAAGCGATCGCTCAAGTGCTCAAAAAAGTGCCTCAAAAATCATTTGACGTCGATCAAATGATTGAGGAAATTTACGGCACGGTTGACCCTAGCGCAGCAGCCCGCACCCGTCAGCGCGTCGGCGTTATGTTTGGTCATGGTGCCCGTCGGAATGAATTTGAAAGAATTCAGGAAAACCCACCACTCTACAAGATTGGTCGTGGCAACTAGAGTTGCCTTGTTGCAAACCTCTAGTTGAATGCAGCCTAATGAATGGATGTGCGAGAAAATGAAATTCATCTAGATCAGTCTTCTAAAACTGAATGCTAGACGAATTTGTCTAACCCAAGCTAGGATTATCTTCTCGCCATCCCTCATTCGTGCCAAACTTCTCTATGCTTCATTTTGATTTTCAGCGACGCCGTAGCCAACTGCTTTCAAAAATTGCAGGGGGGACGGCAATTTTTAATGCAGCGCCTCAGGCAGTTATGCACAATGATGTGGAATATAATTTCCGCCAAGACAGCGCCTTCTACTATCTCACAGGGTTTAATGAAACCGATGCAGTCGCCGTCTTTGCGCCCCATCACGATGAGCATCAATATATTCTCTTTGTCCAACCGAAAGATCGTGCGAAAGAAACTTGGAGTGGTTATCGCGTCGGAGTCGATGCCGCCAAAGAGCATTATGGGGCGGATATGGTTTATCCGATCGCAGAACTCCATGAGCATCTACCCAAATATTTAGAGAAAGCAGACAAACTCTACTACCACTTTGGTATTGACAAAGCCTTCAATTCCCAAATTTTAAACTACTATCAATCCGGCATTCGGCAGTACGATCGGCGTGGCACAGGGCCGCTTTGCATCGTAGACCCGATGACCGTGATGAGTGCCCTGCGGCTGCATAAGAGTGAGTATGAACTAACTCTTATGCGTCAAGCAGTCTCGATCGCCGCCGAAGCCCACAACCTTGCCCTCGAAAAGCGAAAGCCTGGACTCTACGAATATGAACTCCAAGCTGAAATGGAAATGATCTTTCGGCAGCGCGGCGCAATCGGTCCGGCTTACCCTTCGATCGTTGCCTCGGGGCACAATGCTTGCATCTTGCATTATGTTGAGAACGATCGACAAATGCAGGACGGCGAACTGCTATTGATCGATGCAGGTTGTTCGGTGAACTATTACAACTCGGATATTACGCGGACTTATCCGGTGGGCAATTGTTTTAGTCCCGAGCAGCGCATTTTGTATGAGTTAGTGCTAAAAGCTCAACTTGCCGCCATTGACAAAATCAAACCGGGCAATCCTTGGAATGAATTTGATGATACTGCTGTGCGGGTAATTACGGAAGGGCTGATTGAACTCGGGCTAATTGTGGGTGAAATTGATAAAGTCATTGAAGAAAAACTGTACAAACCCTTCTTTATGCATGGTACCGGGCATTGGCTAGGTTTAGATGTTCACGATGTGGGAGGCCGCAAGACTGGAGACCTCTGGCATACTTTTGCACCTAACCAGGTCATTACGGCTGAACCCGGTATCTATATCCGATCGGACTTTGAACCCCTTGAAGGTCAGCCTAGCGTTCCCGATCGGTGGTTGGGCATTGGGATTCGGATTGAAGATGATATTTTAGTGACCCATGATGGCAATGAAGTTTTAACGGCAGCGGTTCCGAAAGCGATCGAAGCGCTAGAACGTTAAGAATCTAAAGTCACAAAGATGGCCTCTTGAAGCGTCTCCAAGAAGCCATCTTTACCATCACTTCATATTTCGATCGCTCTTTATCGAACCGTCATGGGATCAGTCGAATTCCAGGTCGTGCCCGCTGCTTTGCCCGACCGCTTGAACTGCGATCGTTGCTTTTTGATCAGTTCTTTTTGTTCTGCGGTGTAGACGAGATCGCTCTTGGATTTAGCAGATTGACGGATTGCTTTGAGCTGCGTTTTTTGGGCTTCCGTGAGTCCAAGCTGCTTCCAACCGCCTTTTTGTCTGCCTTGGCCACGGGATTCTTTCATGGCTTTGAGCTGCGCTCTTTGGCTATCGTTAAGGACGAGTTCCATTTGAGTGCGGGTTTCGGTGCGGATTTGCTTCAGTTGGGCTTTTTGGGTCTCGGTTAGCTTGAGATCTGCTTGGAACTGTTTCCACTGCGCCGATCGCTCTGTCCGATCGCCCATTGGAGCCGCTTGCACATTCGTAGACATCAAAACAGGCGCGCCCAAAAGCATCATCCCAGCAGCAACGGAAAAAAGTTGACGTAACATCATGAAAAGCCTCTGAAAATTAGGAGTGAAACGTTTTATATACCCCCATCCTACGAATCAAGCAGCTAACCGTCATGGGCATAACGTCCTGACTTTGAGCATTCACTTAGGACCTTTATCCCAGACTTGCTGAAATCTTGCTCCTAGCCTCAAAAATCGCCTCAAAACTCTATGTGAAATTTCGAATAAGCTTAAGACTAAGTTTACAGTATCTAACCTTTGAGATCAGATAATATGCCTTGGATTAATAGCAAGACCCCGTATTCCCACATAGGTCAAAAATTAAGGTTACAATTTGCTAAGGTTCAGAGCCTAATCGATATCAACCATCTATTCATCAACTATCTCTTGCGTCATTATTCATCCTGATTACTATTTTGCCTGGTAACAACAATCCCAAGACTCCATTCTCAAGCTGAACCATTACTAATTGCATGGTCAGCTGAATATCTGTGACGAATGAACTGGGAAATTTATGTATTATTTTGGAGATTTTTAAATGGTCATGGATCCAATTAGGAAAGCTGTTCCGACTCAACAGGACAACGCACTAAACCATCAAGCACCTGTTCCTGAACTTTCTGACCGCGATCGGACCATGATCGATCGGGCTATTATCTATGCTCAGCAGTCTGCGACGAATGGCCGATCGGACGAAGCAGAAGATAACGATGGCGAAGAAATTTCGCTGCCAAAAATCTTTGCGTTCTTAAAGCGTCGGGCTTGGATCATGATGTCCGTTGGCGGTATTTCTGCGTTGGGTCTCTGTACGATGGTGATGGGCAGTCCGCCTAGTTACGTCGGGACTTTTAGACTTTTGGCAGAACCTGTAACCAGCGGGAGCCAGCTAGCCGATGACCTGACAGCCGATGCCGTTCAGAGTAACCAGGCCACCACAAGACGATCGGTTTCTAATGCATTGGATAACAGCAAAATTGACTACGTGAGTCAGATTGAAGTTCTGAAAAGCGAAACGACTTTAGAGCCGATCGTCAAACGCATCCAGGAAAAGTTTCCTAAAATTAACTACTCTGTTCTTGTCAACAGTATGAAGATTCAGCGCCCTAAGGAAACCAAGGTGCTCGACTTTTCCTATGCTTCTAAAAATCCTGATGAAATTGATCTGGTTTTGAAAGAACTGTCAGCGGGATTCATTCGCTATAGCATTGACGATCGGCGCAACAACCTCAAAGAAGGCAGTAAGTTTATTGAGGAACGCATTCAAAAACAGCGTCAAGAAGTCGGAGCTTTAGAGAACCAGCTGGGCATTCTGCGGCAACAGTACAACATTGTTGATCCCAAGGCAGTGGTCGATCGGCTAGCGGATCAAATGAAAACCATGACTAACGAGCAAGCCGCGACCCGGATTAAGCTTGCTTCGGTTCAAAGTCTTTATGACAATCTCAAAAAGCAAACAGGGGTTGCACCGCAGCAAGCTTTGGCACTAGCAAACTTGAGTGAGTCGCCCAGCTATCAAGCCCTCCTGACCAAACTCCGAGAAATCGACACTAAAATTGCCTTGGAATCGACGCGGTTTGAAAACACCACGCCGATGATGCAACTGCTGCAATCTCAGCGTAAAGAGCTATTGCCCGTGTTGCAATCCGAAGCTCAGCGGATTATGGGCGTTGATAATCGAGCTGCGAGCAATCCTGAAGCGTTGGGGTTTCAGGGTGCTGTGGGTCGGGATCTGACCAAGCAGCTAGTCGATGCGGCGAATCAATTACAGATTTTGACCAATCAAGCCCAGGTGATTCAACAGACGATCGCTCAAAATGGCCAACAGACTCAAGACATTGCAGGAATTTCTCAGCAATATACCCGAGTTGTCCGCGATATTGATATTGCGACGAACAGTTTGACTCGGCTGTTGCTTGCTCGGGAAAACCTTCAGCTTGAATCTGCTAGGCAAGCCGCACCTTGGCAAATGCTTTCAAAAATTGATGAGCGAAGCATTGGCATGACGGGCAACAAGCCCATGATGTTTTTGCTGAGCTTGCTAGCCAGTGGCGTCATTGGTTTGGTGGCTGCATTAATTGCAGAACAACTCGATCGGGTTTTCCATGATGTTGAAGAACTCAAGGAAACCAATCTGCCAACCTTAGGCGTTATTCCGTTTTATCAAGGTCTCAAACAAGAAACGGCGTTTGCTGACCTCGGACGCTTAGCCACGCAGGGGGATTCGCCCGCCGATCGGAAGTCTCAGCAGTCTCACGCCGCATTTTTAGAGTCTTTTTATACTCTTGATGCGAACCTGCGGCTGCTGGGATCGGACCATCCGATTCGGGCCATTACAATTACTTCTGCGAGTCCTGCGGACGGGAAATCGAGTATTTCATCCCATTTGGCTTGGGCGGCAGTGGCTATGGGGCGTAAAGTGCTGCTCATTGACACCGACTTACGGCGTCCACAGGTTCACCGCTGGTTTGGCTTGCCTAATCTTCGCGGTTTAAGCAATGTCATCACTTCAGACAATGACATTCACGACTTTATTCAAGAGTCTCCGCAGGATGCGAATTTGTCTCTACTAGCCGCAGGGCCTTTACCTCCTTCTCCGGGAAGGCTTTTGAGTTCTAATAAAATGCGATCGTTGATTCAGCAGATGACGGAAGAGTACGACTTAGTGATTTGCGATGCGCCTCCGGTTGTGTTTGCGGATGCCAAACTTACGGCAGCGCATACCGATGGCATTTTGATGGTCGTGGGTGTCGGTAAGACCGATCGGACTCAGGTGTTGCAGGCATTGGCAGATCTGAAGGGCAGTGCCCAATGCCCCGTCCTAGGAGTTGTGGCTAATGGGGTGAAGAGTACCGATAGTGCTTCTTATTATTACTATCAACGCTATTATGAACAGGAACAGGAACAGAAGAAGAAATCAATCTTGACGCCTCGTAAGTTACAGAAGCGATCGTAATCCCCAACCTATTAATGAATGCGATAGATCCGAGGGGCTTAATGTGTAGCAATTAAACCATTTTTTCTGAATAAGGGGTCGCCTGGGTTTGATCCCGCCACGATCGCGCATAGATTCCATCCCGTTCCAGCAACATATTATGATTGCCCGACTCAACCACTTGCCCCGCCTGCAACACATGAATCATATCGGCCCGCATTGCTAACGTAAATCGATGCGTGATTACAATCGCAGTCCGTCCATTGGCCATCCCTCGGAACCGATCGAGCCAGTCATGCTCCGACCAGGAATCCATAAAACTCGTCGGTTCATCTAAGATCAATATCGGCGCTTGACGAATGAACGCTCTAGCTAGGGCAATCCGTTGCCATTCTCCGCCGCTCAAATCAGTTCCTTCTGCAAACCATTTACCAAGGCGCGTGTTTTCTTTGTGAGGGAGACGATCGATGATCTCGGTTGCGCCTGCTTCTGCAATGGCACTGCGGATTTCATCAGGTGAAATATCACGATCGACATCCCCTAGGGCAATGTTTTCAGAAACCGTTTTTTGATACGTGACTGGAAACTGAAACATCACGGTTAACATCGCGCGCCATTCCGTTTGGGAAAAATCACGAATGTCAGCATTGTCCAGATTGACGCTTCCCGTTTCAGGATCATAAAATCGACAAAGCAATTTGATTAGCGTGCTTTTTCCCGCACCATTTTCACCGACGATCGCCACAATTTTGCCCGCCGGAATCGTCAAGTTAAAATCCTTGAAAATCCACCGATCGCTGCCGGGATAGCGAAAGCTGACGTTTCGAAGTTCAATACTTTCTTGGGGTGCTGGTGGAATTGTTTTAGGCTGTGGCGGATCAACCAGTGTAGACTTCATGTTGAGGTATTCAAAGAGATTGCCTAGATACAAACTATTGCCATAGATCTGACTCAGTTGCGTCAAAATGCCTTTTGCTAGCCCCTGCCCTCGGTTGAAGGCTTGGTAAAATAACGCCAAATCTCCCAAGGTAAATTTACCTTGCAACGCTTGCCATAGCATCCATCCCAAGGCTCCGCCCGCCACCACCATCGCCATCAAACTTCCCCATAATTGGGCAACGGTTTGTTCTTGAATTAGGCTGATGTTTTCATTGCGAAGCTGTGTACGATAGCCTTCATAGCGATTACGAAAGTTATTTCCCAACCCAAAGAGTCGCAATTCTGCTGCTGTATAGCTTTGGGTAATCAAAAAGTCATGGTATTCCGCTTGGCGACGCAGGGGAGTGGTGCGTTCCCACCAGCGATGGTATTGGTTATTGAACTTTGCGAGAAAGTAGAAGGCGGGCAATGCGCTGACGATTAGGACGATCGGCAACCAAATGCCGTAGGGAACCAAGACAGCGGCGATCGTGACCAGCGTAATGAGATTTTGCAGTAAGCTTCCGGTGCTTTCGAGCAGCGTAATCGGGCGACTGCTGGAATTATTGCGCGCTTGATGCAGCTTGTCATGAAACTCTGGCATTTCATGGAACGCGAGGTCGGCTTCAATAGATTTGCGATGAACCAAAGAATGGATATGGTCAGCCACATATTCTGATTGAATAGTTCGTAAAATTGAGAGTCCTGTTTTTGCTAATTCAGATAGTAGCAAAGTGCCGCCCATGAGGACGCAGGGCAAAATCAGGGTCTGAATACTGGCTTCGACGTTCCTGAGGGCGATCGCCTGCACCAAGGTATCGACTAAAAGCTTCGTTAAATAAACCGTCGCTCCGGGCAACAACCCCTGAATCACCAGCAAAATTCCCCAACCCACGGTCGCGCGAGGTGCTGAGGCCCACACTAAATCCAAGGTCGGTCTGATATAAACCAGTTGACTCAGGGCACGACGAAGCTTGTTCAGCATAAAGAAACCAAAGGCTTAAGAATTCAGAAAATGGGATTCAAGCATCGTAGCGAGTTTTGGGAGATCTTCAAGGTTTTGCGATCGGATCATCCGATAAAAGGGCAACGACTTTGCAAATTCGGTACATTGCTTAAACTGGGCGGGACTATGCTGCTGAAGCCACATGGTTGGCAACGAGTTTCTCATCATGCCAAACATTGCATCGATTTGCGCACAAGGTTGAATATCCAGCGCTTCTCCCGCTTCTAAAATATAGATTTGTTTCAGAGGCAATGCAGTCCCCATGAACTGATGACGCGCATCAAAGCTCACTTCCCCACATTCAGGATGCTTCTCAATGATGTGTTTTTCGCCGTAATCCAAACAGGCCGCGACTTCTTCAGAAATTTTGAGCCGGGGATAGCCGGGATAAACCCAATAGCCACCATCTTTAAGAACGATCGGAACGGCATCATCCGAAAGCAATCGATGACCTTTTTTGTACAGTGCAGCAGCAGTCGAAGATTTCCCGGTGCCCGAAGGTGCAATCACTCCGACGACTTGATCGCCGATCGCTACGGCACTTCCATGCAGGGCTAAAATGCCGCGCTGATAGAGCAAAACAGTTAGAATCGTGCCTAAAATATAGAGTCGAATTTGGTCTAAATCTTGAGTTTCACTGGGTTGAATCAGGACTTCTCGACCTTCTTTGAGAATAAAAAGTCCATAGCGCCGATCGAATAGCGTGCACTCTTTTTCATGTAAATCAGCATAGATTAAATGGGGACAACCATAGCGATCGAAATCTGCTGGAGTTGTGTCCAAACTAATCAGAACATCAGGTTTCTGAAAAGTTGAAATTGAAGCGTGAGAAGGACTTAAAGGTAATGCTGGAATCTCCAGATTAGAATGAATCGTCAAACCATAAACCCAGTAAGAATGCATAAAAATATAAAGATAAATTAAATGATTAGAATAGGAATTTTATTCAATATATAAATTTAATATTTCATATATTGAAATTAACTTCTACAGTTGCCACCAATCCTATTGATGGAACCATAGAAGTTAACCGTTTGCTATGCAGTTAGAGAAATAGGATTAGAACAAGTCTAAAGCCCTCAAACTCAATGCAATGATATCTTCGTGATTTGAAGATTTATGGCTTGACTGTAATATCAATCAATGAACCACCCGTGGCGATCGGAGTGGTGACCGAAACGCCGTTCACGATCAAGACGATCGAGTCTCCGCTGCCCAATTTCTTGTTGAAGTCAACGTTATTTTGGGTGATTTTGGAGGCAGGACCGTAGTTTTTAAGTGCGGGCGTAGACCATGCTTGCTTTGTCATTTTGAATTCCTCTGGTAGACAGGATGTATCAGTTGAAATCAATGGTCTGAGTGTGCAAATTTAAGCTTAGTTCCGTTGGATGTTGATGAGCGATCGCCCAGCAGCAGCCCCAGAAGCCACAACAGTAGTGACGCCTGCGATCGTGACAGTAATCGTATCACCCGCACCACCGCTTTTGGTCACAGTCCCGACGGGCTGTTGCTCTGTAATGTCTTCCACGTTGCCGTAGAAGCTTAGTCGCGGTTTCGACCAAGTTTGTTTTTGAGTCATGATAAATTCCCTTAGAGGTTGAACCAGTCGGGGAACGCTATCCTGAATTTCAGGAATAAAATTCCCCACTCTAATATTTAGACTCAATCCAAAGAAAATGCGTAGGTTTATTCAAAAATTCATCCAAATATTACATAAAAAAGGTGGATTACACGTAAGGTTTGTGCTAAGCGGATCTAAACTGTGTCCAACCAAATTCCTAAATTTGTGGCGGCATAGATTTGGAGTGCAGCCTGCTCATCTAGGGGATCACGTTTATATCGCTGGTAAGCTTGGCTTAGGGAAGCGGACTCAAGGTAAGGCGCGATCGATGAGTTGGGATTAAGGATATATTTTTCAATGCGCGATCGTTCTTCCTGCAACAGTCGAGGCTTAGTATTGGCCCCCAGGTTTGCTTTACTCAGGCGTTGACGAATTTCATCCGGTAGGATTCCCTGAGTGCCTCTGCGTGCGATCAGCCGGGTAATGCCTTGTCGAAACTTTTGTTCTGGCGGCAAAGATACGCAAAATTGCATCAAACGCCGATCGCAAAAGGGATATCTGAGTTCTACATCAAAGGCTGCTGCTGAGCGATCGGCGAGTTCTAAGGCATATTGCAATAACCCCGATTGAAGACTGTAACAATGGGCGTGGCGGGCTGTCGTCATTGCGGGTAGACGATGTTGTTTTCGCAATAGTTTTTGAGCATAGGCGGATAGCTTTAACTGTTGAGCAAATCTAGGCTGGAGTCCTGACTGCTTCCACAAAGGAGACTGAGCTTCTTGGAGCATGGCCCATCCAGAATAGAGCCAGCGGGGAATCTTGCCCTTAAAGCCCCAGTCCCACGCTAAAAGGGGAATGGAATAGTTTGTGATGCGGGCATAGGCGCGGATTTCTTTCGCAAATTGTTTGAGCCGTCCGGTGTCGAGAAGTTCAATTAAATAAGGCTGACCATGGGAAACGGTGCTGTCTCCGTCGATGCCGTCCATGACAATGCGGACTTGATTGCTTTGGGCACGATCGTACCAAGCCCAGTTGTAATAGAGATTCGGCGCAAAGAATGGCTCGTCAATATGCCAGAACATTTGTTCAGCATGACCGAGGGGATTAAGCCGATCGCCTGCAATAAAGTGTGGCGTGAAGTTCCCTTGTTCGAGAACTTTTTCCACATAAAACCGTTCATCAATCAGTTTGCGATGTTCTTCTGGTAAGTCGTCAAAACTGGTCGAAAAGGTGTGAAGCGTTTTGTGATCAGTTTGATCTAGTAAGGTTCTAGCGGTGCAGGCGATCGAACTAGAATCCAATCCACCGCTGAGCATAGAGCCAATGGGAAAGGCCGATCGCATCCGACAGTGCACCGCTTGAGTTAATTGCTCCCGATAAGCTTCGGCATATTCGTAGTCAGAGCTAAGTTTGAGTTCGGTGTCACGATCGAGTTGCCAATATTGTCGCATGGCAAATTTGCCCGCCGCCACTGTGAGGCAGTGGGCAGCGGGCAAGCGCAATATGTGTTCGTAGGCTGTTATTTCTGGGTCTTCTAGCAGGCGCATCATAAGCTGAGCAATGCGCAACTCATTCACGACTTTGGGAATTGTGGGAACCCGAAAGAGGGCTTTGATTTCTGAGGCGAAGGCAAAGAGTGTTGGGGAATAGTAATAGACAAAAGGCTTGATCCCCATCGGGTCACGAGCACAAAAGAGTTTTTGCTGTCCCTGGTCCCAAATCGCAAAGGCAAAATCACCCATCAGCTTTTCAGGACAACCTTCACCCCATTTGCCATAGGCCGCTAAAATCAAATCACTATCGGTGATTTTGTTGGGTTCTCGCCGATCGAATCCCAGTTGTTCAATTAATTCGGTGCGGTTGTCAATGCGAGCATCGGCGGTGATGACCCAGGAGCCTTGTTGCTTAGGCAATATTTCAATTAATGACTCTGGCGTAGTCCAAAGCATTCGGAACCCGAGTCCAACGTGCCCCTCTGACCAAATTCCGCCATCATCTTTGCCTCGATGCTTCAAACTGTCGGTCATGGCAGCAAGCATATGGGGTTCGATCGGTTCTGAGTTTAGGGCGTAAAGTCCAACGATCGCGCTCATACAAGATTCAAACTATAAATCAAAGTGATCCGGCCATTCCCTGATAAAACTGTTTTTCGAGTCGTTTATAGCGATCGATTTCAGGCAGCCAGCCCATGACAATTTTTTGGTCGCTTTCGATCCAAGCATGAGCTTGAAGTTCTCCCGTTTCTGCTTTTAGCACGCCAATACAAAGGTCATAGGGATAGCCGTTTTGACCCATTAGGATTTGCGTAGTCATGGCTTTGGCTAAACATTTTGCGCCCCCTGGCATCACTTTTGCAGCCCGACTGACTGACCAAGTAAGACCATATAGGGTGTAATAACCGGGCGATCGAATCGTTTTCTGAGCCAGACGATCGACTTTGGCTTGCAGTTGTGAAAACGGCAAGAACCGCAAACCCAGCCGAACTAAGCTTAACCAGAAAAATGCTTGTAGAAATAATCCAATTGCTGCGAATTTAATTCGAATTCCATTTTTGATTTTTTGAAGCAGTGATTTCATGCTTGAATCCCCTCAATCAAAATTAACCAAATCAGCTTCACTCAAACTGATTAGCAGTTCTTTGAGTTCTCGATCGCAGTCTTCAGGGGCAACATCGTATTCATTTAAGAGAGTTTGCCGTAAGTCCGCAAGGGTTTGGGGCGTTTGGATTAGGGTCCAGATTTTGACCCCGACATCATTGAGTCCGTAATACAAGCCAGAAGTCATATGGAGTAAAATGGTCTCGCCTTCAAGGTCCGATGAGATTTGATCGGGGCGGGCTGCAATGCGGGTCGTATCAGTTAGGGTAGGATACATAGAATAATGAATAGGAATAAATTACGTGGCAGTTATTGACTCCTGCATCGTAGCCGATCGGGTGACTTTTTATACAAGTTTTAGGATTGTAAGTCTGCAACTTGGGCGATCGTTAAATTGTTTCAATTTTGTGTATGAATTTTCGGTGGATGCAGTCGGTTAGCCAGGTAGTGGAGCGATCGAAGCGTGAAGTCACGTTTAAGCTTACTTGTTTTCAATGCTTGCTTCCGTAATCTGACCACCATATTTGACCCACTCCGTCATGTCAGTCCATGTTTCATCTTCGTCAACGATCGGCTTACCCTAACCCCAATTGTAGGAGTTTTCGATCGAATTTGGCATACTTTTCACTTAGGGCACGATCGTTGGGTAGCTCAAAAGTTACCGAAGTCCGATCGGCTCTTACATCACTTCACCAAGAACTTGAAGATGTTTTGTCGGTAGTCGCGGATGATGCGGAAAGGACGGATTAAGTAATAAAGGAAATGAAGGGGTTTGGGTAAATGGATTACGTCGGTGTCGCGATAGTTGATGGCGAGGCTGAATTTGAGGACTCGTTCGATCGAGCCTAATACATATTTACGACGGTCATTATGATTTAAACCAGTCTTCAAGGATGAGACCGGGAACTTGTTCAAAGTCTCGAAGATTTTGAGTTGCGACAATGCTGTCAATTTCAAGGGCAATTGCAGCAATCTGTAAGTCAGGAGTGGAGATCCGAATGCCCTGGCGACGAAGGGAAAGGAATCGATCGTAGGCTGCGATCGAAAAGTCTAAAATTTCAAATTCATTCATCATCTGAACAGATGTTTTTAGCCCACAGTAAGCCCAACTGAGTTTTTCGGCTCTTTTTGGAAGTGGAGCTTGGAACCCTGACTTGATTGCTTTTAGCCAACCTTGTGCTTGTTCCTCAACTGTGATGCTGGTTAAGGCAAGAGATCTCATTCCAATTTCATTGATTTTTGCCATAACATTGGGCTGTAAATCTCGGTACGCCCGGAGATGATTGGTGTCAAGAATATATCGTCTCATTCAAGACCCTGCCACGTATCTACTTCTTTACGATACTCTTCAATGTAAGCTTGAACTTCATCAAGGAGCGGATTAAGGCGAAATAATGGAGCGGGATGTCCGGCATACTGGGTGATATATCGATCGACTTGTTCGGGATGATCAGCATAAAAACTGAGCGCATCGAAAATTTGGGCGATCGTGACTTGATGAAAAAGCTCGGGGAGCATTGCTTCTGGAAGTGCGCCAGATTGCCAAAGCTGTACGATGTCTCGGACGGCGACGATCGTG
>JANMIS010000313.1:0-2454 GCA_031375925.1 Synechococcales cyanobacterium OTE_70_concoct_197_sub | reverse complement strand
CTTTGGGAAGTTTTACAGAATCCCTCGCTTAGAAATTCGTAAGCAGGGCGGAACGGGCTTGGGCTTAGCTATGGTGAAGAAGCTGACGCTGCGGCTTGGGGGTGAAGTAAAACTAGAAAGCGCAGGCGGAGAGACTACTTTTACCGTGATCTTGCCCTTCCAGGGTGTCAGAGCTTAGAGAGCGTTTGTCAACGTTGCTACAAAATTGCTCCGATGGGACGTGCCGCTTCTTGCTAAGATGTATGCTTGCTAATTTTTACAGGCTTTTCGACGCTTGCAGGCGAAGCCCCAAAGGAGAACCCAGACTATGGCGCGGATGTACTATGACGCAGATGCAAATCTCGACCTACTCAACGGCAAAACCGTTGCAATCATTGGCTTTGGTTCCCAAGGTCATGCCCATGCTCAAAATCTAAATGACAGCGGCGTCAAAGTCATTGTCGGACTCTATGAAGGCAGCAAATCCGCCATCAAAGCCAAGGAAGCGGGCCTAGAGGTCAAGTCTGTGGGAGAAGCGACGAAAGCCGCTGACTTCATCATGATCTTGTTACCAGATGAAGTGCAGCGCGATATTTACGAAAAGGAAATTGCCCCCAACCTCAGTGCAGGTAAAGTCCTAGCCTTTGCCCATGGCTTTAACATCAACTTTGGTCAAATTGTTCCCCCGAAAGATATTGACGTGGTAATGATCGCACCGAAGGGTCCTGGTCACCTCGTGCGTCGCACCTATACCCAAGGTCAAGGCGTTCCTGCATTGTTCGCGGTGTATCAAGATGCATCAGGTCAAGCGCGCGATCGTTCCATGGCCTATGCAAAAGGCATCGGCGGCACCCGGGGCGGCATTCTCGAAACAACCTTCCGCGAAGAAACTGAAACCGATCTCTTTGTCGAACAAGTGTTGCACTGTGGCTGCTAGAGCGCGATGATCAATCCTGGGTTTGAGACCTTGGTGGAAGCGGGCTATCAGCCTGAGTTGGCGTACTTTGAGTGCTGCCATGAGGTGAAGTTGATTGTGGACTTGATCGTCGAGGGTGGCCTTGCGACCATGCGCGATAGCATTTCCAATACGGCGGAGTATGGTGATTTAACTCGCGGTCCTCGCATCGTGACGGAAGAGACTAAGAAGGAAATGAAAAAGATTCTTTCCGAAATTCAATCTGGTCAATTTGCCCGGGAATTTGTGTTGGAAAATCAATCGGGTAAGGCTGGGTTTACGGCCATGCGTCGTCGTGAAGCCGAACACCAAATCGAATCCGTCGGGAGCGATCTTCGTGCCATGTTTAGCTGGTTGAAAAAAGCTTAGTTATAAGGCTTAGTTGTTATGCCAAGAATTGCGATCGTAACCTCTAGTTTTATCCCGTGGCTTGCTGCGGCTAGGCTAGAGGCGATCGTCCATTCGATCGATGAGGCGGAACTGGATTGGTTATTGCTAGCAGTAACGGATCTAGACCGCCTTTCTCTTAAGTTACGAAGCTACGAACGCAACTCTCACATTCATTGCGAGTGGTCATTTTCCACGTTACAAGCGAAATGGCAACAACGGGTAAACGATCGCGTCCCCATCCAGTACTTAGTCGGTCGTATGCCTTGGCGGCAGTTTGATTTAGAGGTTTCGCCCGCCGTTTTAATTCCGCGCCCTGAAACCGAATGCATTATCAACTACGTCGCAGATGTGATCAAACAATCTCCTGAACTAACCTTGGGTCACTGGGCTGACCTGGGTACAGGGAGCGGTGCAATTGCAATCGCGCTAGCCGATCTCATGCCAAATGCAACTATTCATGCTGTTGATAAGAGTAGCGATGCGCTTGCCATTGCAAAATCTAATGCGACTCGGTTGAAACTTGATCATCAAATTCAGTTTTATCAGGGGAGTTGGTTTAAGCCCTTACATAGTCTCAAGCGACAACTTTCAGGTCTTGTTTCTAATCCACCTTATATTCCCAGTCGTGAAGTTTTAGGATTGCAGCCAGAAGTCAAGCTTCATGAACCACATTTGGCGTTAGATGGCGGACTTGATGGCTTGGATGCGTTAAGACATTTGGTGAGGTTTGGGCCGGAGTATCTGGTGCCGTCGGGGTTGTGGATCGTGGAGATGATGCTAGGGCAGATGGATGCGGTGGTGGGACTGTTGGAGAGTGCAGAGTATAGAGATATTCGCCGATCGTTGGATCTTGAAGGGGTGGAGCGATTTGCATCGGCGAGAAGACGATAATATTTGACTATACGGAAAGACTATTTTGATGTGAGCATTGACCTAAATGAATCAGACTACCCCTTCCTTAAGGTTCCACTATCTTGATGGGATTCGAGGTCTAGCGGCCTTGTATGTGGTGTTTCACCATGCCTACTTGCAAGTGACCGGATCCCCAGAATCCAAAATTTTGACAGAAAACATTCCTCCACTGTTTCTATTTGGGGTCAAATGGTTAGAGTATGGCAGTTTCTCCGTTG
>JANMIS010000308.1:0-1124 GCA_031375925.1 Synechococcales cyanobacterium OTE_70_concoct_197_sub | reverse complement strand
AGACGCTTGTTACCAGAAGCAACAAAAGCCTTCAAAGCGTCCAAATCGGAACCGCTAATGCAAGAGGTCTTCGTATCAGCGCTAACTACCGCGCGGGAAAATGCGTCAAGCATTTCGCTCTCCTTGTCAGTATGAATAACTTACAACTTGAATTAACAAGCCCCTATCAACATAAAGCCCCAACCCACGCAGCACCCCAGAAATCTTAAAGTAAGACACAATCCGTAACAATCAACACCATTTGACGGCAACGCTCAACAATTGAAAACCTAGAACGTTGCAATTGAAGCCCGATCGCTGAAAATAAAAAAGCATTCCAAAAACTCATAAAAGCGATCGAGACCAGACCTTTTTAAATCTTTTTTAGGACATTATGAACGACACCACGACCCCTGCCAGCACTGAAGAAATCATCGCCGTCATCACCGAACTAGAGGAATACCGCGATCGGCTCATCGAAGAAAGCACCGAAACCGCCAAAAAAGCCAAAATGACCAAATCCGCCCTCATGGCTCAAATAGAACCCGAACTCCAAAAAATCGAAACCGCCCTAACCCAACTCCGCACCCAACTCCAAAACTAAGCCCATCCCCACATCCCCACCATCGTAAGGGCGCGGAAAGCGCGCCCTCCCCACATCTCCCACCGACCATCCTCCCGCGTATCACCAAACATATAAAACTAAGAGGGCGCGGAAAGCGCGCCCCAACATCGTCCCCAAAAAACTCATGTCCCAAGAATCTCAATCCCTAAACCCCGAAGAAACCGATGCTCTCTACGAAACAGTCCGCCACCAAATCATAGACAAAACCTTCAACACCGAAACCGACGCCACAACACTCCAACAAATGATCGAAAGCCTCGGCGACAAACGCGGCATCACCCGCCTCAACTTCGCAGAAGCAATCGGCGCGATCGGCCCCACCGCAACCCCGCACCTCATCCAAGCCCTCAAACACCACACCAACCCAGTCGTCCGCCGAGCCGCCGCCAAAACCCTCACCCTCATCGCCGACCCCACAGCAGTCCCCACCCTCATCCACAGCCTACTCAACGACCCCGACACCGTAGTCCGAACGTCCGTAACAGGAGCACTCGCCCGCACTGGAGAAGCCTCCGTAAGC
>JANMIS010000302.1:0-1036 GCA_031375925.1 Synechococcales cyanobacterium OTE_70_concoct_197_sub | reverse complement strand
AACGAATCCTGCCGACTTCTTCCAACAGTTTAGGAATAGAGCTGGAACAACAGGCGGTGGCGGATTCCCAGGTGGCGGTGGTGGATTCCCCGGCGCGTTTGGGGGCGGCGGCGGTGGATTTCCTGGCGCATTCGGTGGAGGCGGTCGCGGACAAGGCGGCGGCGGACAGCAAGGTGGTGCCCAACGTGGCGGTCAAGGCGGCGGCCGAGGTGGTCGATAGCCAATACCATCGACGAACGATGCCCTTCGCTCGTTGATCTTTTTGCAATAAACTGCTTTCAAACCGAGCGAGGGTATCGCTCCGTTTCACTTGGTACCAATCACAAAGTTTTGTCGCTCCCATGATTACAGAAGCTGGTGAAATCCTACTCCGTCGCGGTCTGATCAACCGCGAGCAACTTCAGCAATCTAGAGCTACGGCCAATGGCGGCGGTATCTTGGAGAGTGTGATCAGAGCGGGATTCGCAAAAGAGGAGGAAGCCCTCAAGGTCGTCGCCGAAGAGTTTGGACTTGAATTCATCGATCTGCGAGAAGCCAACGTTGACCTTACTTTGCTGCAGACATTTCCGCTCAAGTTGATTTATCGACACACCTTGTTTCCAGTCAAACGCGAGGGTGGACAGCTTTTCGTTGCGACGAGCAATCCCCTTGACTTGTACGCGCTCGACGAAGCGTCGGCGGCCACCGGGCTCGCCGTCGTTCCATTGGTGGCTGAAAAAGATGAGATAGCAAAGCTTGTTAAAAAGCATCTCGGAGTCGGTAGCGAAACCGTTGAGGGGTTGTTGGCTTCCAAGGCAGAGGAAGACGCTGAGATCGAGCTGCTTGAAAAAATCGAAGCGGACGGCAGCGAATTGGGAGAGCAAGCCCAAGAGGCCTCCGTGGTTCGGTTAGTGAACGAACTTTTGGTAGAAGCTATCGATACCCGTGCAAGCGACGTGCATATCGAGTCGCAAGCGTCCGGAATCGTGGTGCGATATCGCATCGACGGTATCCTGCATACTCAGGCCATTCCACCGGAAATCAATCGCTTTCAAGC
>JANMIS010000249.1:0-2420 GCA_031375925.1 Synechococcales cyanobacterium OTE_70_concoct_197_sub | reverse complement strand
TTTTGTTCACGAAGAAGGGGTGATTCATCGAGATCTCAAACCGGAGAATTTGATTCGTCGTCAGCGCGATCGGCGCTTTGTCATGATTGATTTTGGGGCGGTGAAGACAATCGGTGCCCAGATGCAGGAGGTGGATTATAGCCGTAGCATTCCGGTCTATACGACGGGCTATGCGGCCAGTGAACAATGCCTGGGAAAACCGCAATTTAATAGTGATTTATATTCACTGGGAATGATTGCGATTCAATGTTTAACGGGGAGTCACCCGACCTTTATTGAATATGATGCTAGAACGGGAGATGCGCTTTGGCAAGGGACGGTAAATGCCCATCCGCAATTGATTAAAATTCTGGAGAACATGACCGCCTATCGATCGTCCGATCGGTACAGTAGTGCCCAGGAAGTGCTTGAAGATTTGAATGAACTTTGTCAACTCCACATCGGAAGTGATGCAGTCAATGCAGAGACGCAAAGCTTTCCATTACTCTCCCAAGCGACGACGACTATTTCTTCGTCCAATCACACGGAGATTTTCGATCGGTTATCAAAGCCGACCTCGAAACCGAATTCAAGACCTGTAAGTAGTCGCCGAGAAGTTGAAGCCACAACTACACCTCAGCCCGCGCCGTTACCGATAACGCAATCTCAATCAAAAAAACGATCGTGGCAACTACCCGCGATGATTGCTGGAGCGATTGTTGCTAGCAGTTTTGGAATCATGGTGCTGCATCCATCGAGTCCATTACGTCAGCAAATGGTTAAGGGGTCTTGGTTGGGTCAGTCGGTTTTGAATCTTGCTTCTGACAAAGCCCAAACTCAGCAAAGTCCGATCGAAGCATTACCCATTAGCAATGGCGATCGAATTCTATTGGCGGGCGGGGCAGAAAAGCAAACCTTCATGGATGCTATTGCTGCGGCCAAATCAAATACAAATAATCCTCAGCGTTTTACAGCAAGTCTCACGATTGCTAAAGCGGCCCGAGATCGCATTTCCACCGATCCCGAGGCTTTGATTTATTTGAATAATCTAGAAGCTGCTGCTGAATCCACTCATACGATCGCTGCTGTACTCCCCTTTAGTCAATTTCCCGAAGCCTCCGCCGAAGTTCTCCGGGGCATTGCTCAAGCTCAACAGCAGCTCAACCGTCAAGGTGGCATCGGGGGTAAACGCTTGGTGATTGTCTTAGCAGACGATCGTAACCAACCCGACTTCGCTCGCAAAATCGCCCAGCGCCTTTCAGAAATGCCTGATTTGTTAGGGGTGATTGGTCATGGTGGCAGTGATACTACTTTGGCTGCTGCTGATATTTATAAACAAAATCAATTGGTGACGATCGCGCCCTTAAGTTCTGCAACACAACTTTCTAGTTACAGTCCCTATTTATTTAGAACCATGCCTAGCGATCGGCTCCCTGCGAAAGCGCTGGGCCAATACATGAGCGATCGATTGAAAAAAAGTCGAGCGATCGTCTTTTTCAATAGCACCAGCACCTACAGCCAATCCCTCAAATCTGAATTTAGAAACGCGCTTTTCTATAATCAAGACGAGCAATCTACTCCAAACTCAAAAACGGCAGAAATCGTCGGCGAAGTCGATTTATCTAAACCCGACTTCAATCCCGCAGCGGCGCTCAGAAATGCAATCGCGAAAAAAGCTGAAGTGATTGTTTTAGCCAATGGTTTAGGTGATGTCGATCGGGCTTTGCTCATCATGCAACTGAATCAAAACCGTCTCCCGATTTTGGCAGGTGATGCCCTTTATTCTGACACCGTGCGTCAAGTGGGCAGCGCCTCCGGTCCCGGACTCACCCTCGCCATTCCCGCCCAGCAGCTTGGCCTGAAGCAATCCGTTTTCTACCGTCAAGCCCACCAAATCTGGCGTCAGGACGTAACTTGGCGCACGGCTCTAGCCTACGATGCGACTCTAGCGCTCACCCAAGCGATAAAGCAAGCCGCCCCTGACGCTAATCTTCCGGTTCAGCGGGAAAAGGTTCGAGAGACGATCGCCCGATCGGATTTCCAAGTGATGGGTTCTGTCCGTCCCATTCGCTTTACCGAATCTGGAGACCCCCGTGAAGCGATTCAACTGGTCAAACTCACCAAAAATTCTAAATCCGGTCAGCCTGAATTCATGCCTCTGAATTCAAATTCAAGCGTGAATTCCAAGTTAAATTCAAAGCCAAATTTAAAACTAAAGTGACCGTGCGATCGGCTTCAAAACTTAATCTCGACATAAATCTTAACCCATCCAAAAATCTGTTCTCTAGAAATCTTTAGGCCTGAACGTTATGACCTACAATATCTAACCAGATCGCGTTCTAGGTCTTGGCTGCCCAAGAGAGTTTTTATGAGCAATGGATACGTTGCGCTAGTTCTCCACGCTCACTTACCATTCGTGCGTCACCCCGAAAGTGACTTCG
>JANMIS010000209.1:0-4455 GCA_031375925.1 Synechococcales cyanobacterium OTE_70_concoct_197_sub | reverse complement strand
TCTTGAACCTCAACCGGAAGTGCTGCAAATTGCTTTTGGAATGGTTTTGGCGTAATGAGCGTGTAAGTCATGCCGATCGACGACTCAAATAGCTCTGAAAGGTTTCAAATTCTCCAGCGTCAACTGCTGCATAAGACGCTTGCACTTCCGCCAGCACGATCGGATCTTCTTCTAATGCTTCCTCTCCTGCAAAGAGCATATCCTGAAGGAGTTCCATTAGATGTCATCGATCATTTAGGTCCAGTGCGGCGATCGTACTGACCAACGTATCCATAGAGATTTGAAGATTAACTGTCGCAGTAGTCATAAATTCACGAATGCAACGCTTATGACTCCAATTATAAACCCAATCTATGCTTAACAACCCATCGGAACGATCGAGCGCCGATCGAAAACACACTACTGCTGCCTATGGAAGAATTGACAATTGAGAATGTTGAAGTGAGAGAATGAGAAAGGCGAACTTAAATCGACCAATCTTCAATTTTTAATCCCGTTACCAGTTCAAAATCTCAATGGTTTCGGGTTACGATCGTTGCACCATTCGATAACGGGCGTTTATGAAGGAGATGATTTGGTAGTGGATATTAATTGGAAGTATTGGTTGTATCGATCGGTTCGGTTGGCAATATTGAGCTATGGAACGGTAGCGGTGTATGCCTATGGATTTAGCGATCGCAGCATTCTTCCGGCACCGCCTACAAGCTATGAAACATTACCGAATTTGAAGCTTTTGCCGATCGCTCAGGGGCAATCGATCGCAATTCGTTATTTGCAAAATCCTAAGGCAAAATATACTCTGTTGATGAGTCATGGGAATGGTGAAGATCTTGGAGATCTTGATTCGCAGATGGAACGGTTTCGTGATTTGGGGTTGAATGTGTTGGCCTATGATTATCGCGGTTATGGAAAGAGTGAAGGGTCTGCGTCGGTGTCGAATGTGTATGTAGATGTTGAGCGGGCTTATCAATATTTGACTGAGGAACTCAAGGTGTCACCCGATCGTATATTGCTCTATGGCCGATCGGTGGGTGGCGGTCCCAGTACGTATTTAGCGGCGCGAAAAACCGTGGCGGGGATGATTTTGGAGAGTACGTTTATTAGCACCTTTCGTGTTGTGATTCCGGTTCAGATTTTGCCGTTTGAAAAGTTTCCAAACCAATCTCATTTACGTCAAACGCGGGTTCCTGTTTTAATTATTCACGGGACGGACGATCGGGTCATTCCCTATTGGCATGGTCAAGCGCTGTATGAAACTGTGTCAGGTCCGAAGCAGTTTTTGTCGGTGCCAGGAGCGGGACATAATGATGTGTCTGAGGTCGCAGGGGAACGGTATTGGGGGACGATCGGGCGTTGGCTAGAGCAGTTTCGCATAACGAAATAACTCAGTGCATTGATACGCCGATCGCGCTTCAAAGTATCAGTCCCAAAGTATCAATCCCAAAGTATCAATCCCAAAACCAATGCTCAAAGGCCGCTCGCACTAAAGATGTAAGTTACACCAGCGCACCATTTCCCAAAGCGTATGGCCCACCCCTTCGCGCGATCGGTAGCCATGGTCTTCCAAGGGCAGTGACACATATCGCACCAGCGCACCCAATCCTTTTAACGCTTCAAACAATCGTTCTGTCTGAAGGGGGTATGTGCCGGGATTACTATCACCACTGCCATGGATTAATAGAAGCGGTGACTTGATCTTAGCAGCATGGGTAAAAGGAGACATGTGAATGTAGGTTTCGGAGGCTTCCCAGAAATCCCGCTGTTCACCTTGAAACCCAAAAGGTGTAAGGGTTCGGTTGTAGGCTCCGCTGCGAGCGATGCCAAGTTTAAATAGGCTTGTGTGTGCTAAAAGATTTGCAGTGGTGAATGCTCCGTAGGAATGTCCGCCAATGCCAATCCGATCGCGATTAGCAACGCCGCGATCGACAACATAATCGATGGCTGCATTAGCACTGGAAATCAATTGTTCAACATAGGAATCATTAGGTTCTATATCGCCTTCGCCCACGATCGGCATACTGGGATTATCCAAAACGGCATAGCCTTGGGTCAGTAAAAACAACACAGACGTGAAGTGCGGACGGCTAAAACTATGGTGAGAACTGGTGATTTGGCCTGCGAGTTTGGCATCTTTGAATTCTTCGGGATAAACCCAGAAAATAATGGGTAATGGACCGTCCCGATCGGCCTGGTATCCTTCAGGAAGATAAAGTTTTGCAGAGAGTTGGACCCCATCGGCGCGATCGTAGGTGACGAGTTCTTTTTGGATGCCTGCAAATTGGGGCGCGGGATCGGGGTAATGGGTGAGTTGGGTGAGTTGACCGTCGTGAGACCAGAAATAATTGGCGGGTTCAGTTTTAGATTGGCGACCGAGGATGAGTTCGGAGGCATCAGGGGTCAGCATTCGCGTGATGCCTTCGTAGTAGGGATCTTGGCATTCCCAAATGCGTTTCGTTTTAGAATTGTCTTCCAGATGTTCAATGTCTCGAATGTCTAAAAAGGGATGAACGCCTGCATCCGATGCGCCTTTGCCAGAGTAATAAAGCCCCGTCCCGTCGGGCGTAAGCTGTAAGACTTTCCAATCGTAGGAACCCGGTGTCATACAGGGCGATCCGGGATGATTGTAATGGTCTTCGAGGCTCCGATCGATAATCAGTTTGGGTTGAGTTTCGGGATGTTGAGGATTGATTTGCCAAGTGCGTTTGCGCCGATCGTCATACCACCGTTCGGTGACAAGGGCGAGATTGTCAATTCCCCAGCGCACATTGCGAAAGCGAAACTCGGATTCCCAAAGGACCGTGGGTATGGCGGTAAAGGGGGCGGCGAGGCAGGAGAGCCGATCGCGCAGGGGGGCTTCTTGTTTAGGATCGCCGTCGTCTAGGGCTTCGACCCAGTATAGCGTTGCAGCTTGGTCCGCCCGCCAAGAGATGTTGCGGCGTCCGGTTCTAACGGAGTCGAACTTGGTGGAGAGCCGATCGATTAAGGGAACTTCGGCGACCGTGTAGATGGGTTCTCCTGAAATGGTAATGACTTGAATTAATCTGGGAAAATAGCCCGCTGGAAGCTGATAGGAATAGGGCCGAGCAATTGTGGTGAGGATCAAATATTGTTTATCGGGTGACGGAATGGCTTCGTCAATAATCTCCGGATTCCAAATGCGTTGACGGCTTTGATCGTTTAAATGAACAATTTCGAGGGCCGATCGGGTGTAGTACTCAAAAAGTGCTTCGTCGTGGGCATTTTTGAGCAGGTGGGTGTAGGTGCGGCTGGGGGTTTTAGTGCCGAGGTTTTCTTGGACAATGGGACCTGTGGGAATTGGGTTGGCGATCGGGGCGTCACCCTCGTCGATGACTTTGCAGAGAATGCGATCGTCGTCCAGCCAGCGATAAGGGCTTCCGTAGGTGGCATTGAGAATGGCATCGGTAATTTTTTTTGCCTGTTGCGTTTCGGCATTTAAAACCCATAGTTCTAGTCCATCTTCCTTCACCATTGTGAATGCAAGGAGATTGCCGGAATGACACCATTTGAAGTTGGTCATCCTGGCATTTTCAGGTAGCTGGATGATGTGACTGGTGTGCTCCTTTTCAGGGCCGTCAGATCGATCGCTTTGGCTGATGAGTTCGCGGAGAGCTAGTTTTAGATAGGGATTGTTGCGGGCGCTGGTGCGTAGTTGAGGGTTGATACGAAAGCCGGCAATGCCGAGTTCGGGTTCGGCCAGGGCGGCGATCGAGGTGAGTTTGGGTCGCCAGAATTCTACGAGCCAGCGATTGTTGGGGGATATGGAAACTGCCGGGGAACTGGGTGTGTCAAGGATGTCGGCGATCGGGCTGGGGGGATTTTGCCAAGCGGATTCGGGGAGATGCTGCATGGGGCGTGAAAGCACAGGGGTCTTAAAAGTATTTGTTTAGCGTAACGTATGGCTCTTGTTTTGGTGGGATTATGGGGTAATGGGAAATTTAAAATACGCTCTAGCTCCAACTGTCATAAGCATCCGCTAGCTTCTCATCATAGGCATTCGCCCGATAGCTTTCGCCGTTATAACCCCGTGCAAATGCCGCCCAATCCTTACGAATCAAAGCCCGATCGAGTCCATTTGTTTTAATAAAGTTAAACATGGCCATGAGCTGTTTACCTTCGCTGATATGCATATCACGAACGAAAGCCTCCACGTCGGCGTATCCGGCTGCTTTGTGATTAAAGCCCATGACCTGTCCGAGTCCCCAGGATGCCGACTTCATGGCTGCTGCCCGATCGAGCGTACAGGCTAAATACAACCGATCCCATTCGCCCACGCCGCCAATATACAGATCTCGATTCCACACGGGGCTAGAAATCGACGGATGGCTGTCATCGTACTCATCATTGGTCAAGTCTGCGAACCAATGCGCCTCAAACAAAATCTTCGGACGACCATCGCTATAAAAACCAGATCCTGCCGCTTCCACCGAAACCACC
>JANMIS010000130.1:0-5597 GCA_031375925.1 Synechococcales cyanobacterium OTE_70_concoct_197_sub | reverse complement strand
TACAGCGATCGAAATTTTATCGGTATGCCTCGCGCGATCGGCGAGACCTTTTCATAAAAACCTTATTGAATAAGACAGAACAGGTTGAGATCACCGAATCGATCGATATCTGCCGAGATCCCAAAGATAATCAATATCTGGAACTAGCCCTCAGTGGTCAAGCCACCGCGATCGTCACAGGCGATCAAGATTTATTAGTGCTACATCCATTTCGTGGAATATCGATCGTCAATGCTCAAGACTTTCTCACCATGACTTTTTGATCAAAGAGAAAACATCATAAACGATTCTATCCAAGCGCGATCGGCCCAGTAGCCTATAGGCATAGCCTGTCGAAAATACGATCGCCTTTCTAAATTCGATCGTCCTTACAGCAACTATAATTAAGCTAGATATTGTTAATAATTACCAATCGTGAATCGATCGCAAGTCCTACAGCTTCTCCAAATTCATCTCCCCACGATCGAAGCCATGGGAGTCCGATCGCTTGCCCTGTTTGGTTCGGTTGCCCGTGACGAAGCATTACCCGAAAGCGACATTGACTTTGCAGTTGAATTTAATGCGCCCACCACGTTTGATAGATACATGAACTTAAAGATTCTTTTAGAAGATACATTAGGGAGAGACATTGATCTAATACCGATTCAATCAATGAAGCCTGAAGTCAAAGCAACGATGCAAAAAGATATTTACTATGTCACGCAAAATTAGTCTGTACCTCAACGATATTCTTAAAAGCTGTAGAAAAATTACGACCTACACAAAAGGTATGACGTACGAAGTTTTTCTGCAAGACGATCGCACCTACGAAGCTGTTCTACTCAATCTCCAAATCATTGGCGAATCTGTTAAAAACATCCCTAATGAAGTCCGCGACCGATCGCCCGAAATTGAATGGCGAAAAATTGCAGGATTACGAGATCTGATTGCTCATGCTTATTTTCAAATTGAATCAGGGATTGTCTGGGATATTATCCAAACCAAAATTCAGCCACTACAAGAAGCAGTTTTACAATTATAAGAACCAATCGCCCCCAGAATCGTGAATTGGAGGCGATCACCTTGGCTATCCGATCGCCGCAATCGCCGCATTCAATGTCGCACTAGGTCGCATTGCTTGCTCTGTCTTCTTGGGTTCAGGATGGTAGTAACCACCTAAGTCGATCGCCTGACCTTGAGCCGCATTAAGTTCAGCAATGATTTGACTTTCCTGCTGCTTCAATTGCACAGCTAAGGGTGCAAATTTCGCTTTTAGTGCTGGGCTTTGATCCTGAGCTACGATCGCCTCCGCCCAATACAGCGCTAGATAAAAATGACAGCCGCGATTGTCTAATTCATTAACTTTAGCGGACGGTGATTTGCTATTGTCTAGAAATTTCCCATTCGCTTGATCTAACGTCTGAGCTAATATCAACGCATCAACATTATCAGTTTTAAGTGCCAAATCTTCCAATGAAACTGCCAATGCTAAAAACTCACCCAGCGAATCCCAACGTAAATGGCCCTCCGTCACAAACTGCTGCACATGTTTCGGTGCAGAACCGCCTGCTCCGGTTTCAAAAAGTCCGCCGCCTGCCAGCAATGGCACGATCGACAGCATTTTCGCACTTGTTCCCAACTCCAAAATCGGGAACAAATCCGTAAGGTAATCTCGCAACACGTTTCCAGTCACCGAAATCACATCTTTTCCGGCTTTGATCTGTTCACAAGTGAATCGCATGGCTGCGATCGGCGAGAGAATCTGAATATTTAATCCTGATGTTTCATGCTGCGGCAAATATTTGTTCACTTTAGCAATCACATTTGCATCATGGGCACGATCGGGGTCTAACCAGAAAATGGTTGGGACTCCCGTTGCTTTAGCTCGATTCACTGCCAACTTTACCCAATCCTGAATCGGCAAATCTCGCGTCTGACACATGCGCCAGATGTCGCCCACTTCCACGGAATGATTTAGTAATACTTTCCCAGAGCTATCCACGACGCGCACAGTGCCCGAAGCGGGAATCTCAAAGGTTTTGTCATGGGAACCATACTCTTCAGCCTTCTGTGCCATTAAGCCCACGTTGGCAACATTGCCCATAGTTGTCACATCAAACGCCCCATTCTCCTGACAGAATTTGATGCACTCTTGATAGATAGTGGCATAGCAGCGATCGGGAATCATTGCTTTGGTGTCGTGGGCCTTGCCATCTGCGCCCCACATTTGCCCTGAGGTGCGAATCGCAGCGGCCATAGAAGCGTCAATAATCACGTCGCTAGGCACATGTAAATTGGTAATGCCTAGGTCAGAGTTGACCATAGCTAATCTGGGACGATCGCCATACGTCGCTTGAATATCCGCCTCGATCGCATTGCGTTCTATTTCCGGTAAGGCTTTGATTTTAGCGTAAACATCACCCAAACCATTCTTAGGATTCACACCTAAAGCAGCGAATGTTTCTGCATATTTAGTAAAAACATTTTTAAAGTAAACCGTCACCCCATGACCAAACAAAATCGGGTCAGACACCTTCATCATGGTGGCTTTCACATGTAGCGACAGTAGGATATCTTCGTTTTTTGCTGCTGTCATAGCATCTTCGTAGAACGATCGTAATGCTTTCACCGACATGACCGAAGCATCAATGATTTCACCTGCCGTGACATTGGTTTTGTCTTTGAGAACGGTGATAGCGCCATCGACTGCTACGAATTCAATTTTGACGCAATCCGCTGATTCTAGGATTGTAGACTGCTCACTACCATAGAAATCACCGCTGTCCATATGGGCCACATGGGATTTGGAATTACGGCTCCATGCGCCGACTCGATGGGGATTTTTTTTGGCGTATTTTTTCACGGCGCTGGCAACTCGCCGATCGGAATTGCCTTCTCGCAACACAGGATTCACGGCTGATCCTAAGACTTTTGCATAGCGAGATTTGATCTTGATTTCATCATCATTTTTGGGATCAGCAGGGTAGTTTGGAACGTTATACCCTTGGGATTGCAATTCTTGAATGGCAGCAATTAACTGGGGAATGGAGGCGCTGATATTGGGCAGTTTAATAATATTGGCTTCCGGGTTTTTTGCAAGTTCACCAAGCTGTTCTAGAGCATCGGGCTGGCGCTGTTCGGGTTGCAGGAACTCGGGAAAATTTGCGATGATCCGCCCCGCTAGGGAGATGTCGCTGGTTTCGATCGTCACCTTTGCGGCTTGGGCAAATGCCTTAACGATCGGCAACAACGAGTAGGTCGCTAATGCCGGAGCTTCGTCGGTAAAGGTGTAGACAATTTTAGCGGGGTTCGTCATAGATCTTCCTATCAGCAAAGTTGCAGTTGTCTATTTTTACATTAATTTGGCATCAATTCTGTGCAATTGATTGCGTTACCGCCACGGCCTGGTCCACAATTACCCGAGGCAAGCGGTTTTTAAATCCACATAGGATTTCCCATGAAATGGTATCTAACTTTTCCGCCCAGTCATCAGCACTAATTGACTGCAATTGATCCCGGCCTAAAACTGTGACGACTTCTCCTTCCTGAATATCGGGAAGATTGCTGACATCTACCATAATTTGATCCATTGTAATGGAACCAATTTGTTGAATGCGTTGACCGCGAATGAGGACTTCCATTTGATTCGATAAACGTCTCGGAATCCCGTCTGCATAGCCAATGCCGATAACCGCGATCGTCATTTCCCGATCGCTCACAAACCGATGACCATAGCTCACCCCCGTCCCCGCCGGAATCCTCTTCACCTGCGTCAATCGCGCTTTCACCTGCAATGCTGGATGCAAATCAATCTTACTTTTCAAATGAGGCGCGGGATATAAACCATAGGTAATCAACCCTGTGCGAACCATATTATATTGTAAATTCGAGTCAGTCAGAGTGGCGGCAGAGTTAGCAAAGTGACGAGGAATATTATCGGGAATGCGACAGTTTTTTAATACGGATTCAAAGCGTCGATGCTGTTCGCGCATGATGGTTTCGTCAGGATCGTCGGCGGTGGCAAAATGCGAATAAATGCTGGCGATTTTGAGATTGGGTAATCGTTTGACGAGTTCCAAAAGTTCGATCGCTTCCGTCCAGCGCGTTCCGAGGCGTGACATTCCAGTATCAATTTTTAAATGCACGGACAAAGCGCCCGTGTCGCCGATCGCTTCTGAAAATACCATGGCTTGTTTGGGCGTGCAGAGCGTGGGCGAAAGCCTCCAGCGGGCGATCGTCTGCACTTGCTCCGGCAGATTTGTTGCGCCCAAAATCAAAATAGGGGCATCAATGTCCGCTTCTCGCAGTTCAATGCCTTCGGGAATGGTTGCCACGCCTAGCCAAGTTGCCCCAGCGCTCAATGCAGCCTTTGCAACAGTGACAGCACCATGACCATAGGCATCGGCTTTGACGACGGCCATCAGATCGGTTTCGGCCTTAAGCAACGCTCGAATTTGTTGAATGTTGTGGCCGATCGCACCCACATTGACCTCCACCCAAGCCCGTTCACGCTGCATCCGCGCAATACTGGATCCCAAATCCCAACTCAACATAGGACTTCCTCACAAAAACTCACGCCACAACCCCAACAGATTTCTTACGATCGGGAGTCCCCATAATTTAACCGAATTTTGTGAATTTTATCCGTTTTATGGAATGAAAATTCGGCCAACGCCCATGTAGTTCTCCAGATCAAACAAAATTTCGATCAAGCGAGTTGCACAATTCTGGCGATAGATACTTTCATCAAATCGATCGGGATTCCCAATCGTCAGAATTGGCAGGGAAGTAGGTGTATTTTCCTCGCGCATGGTTTGTTCCAGAGAATCATCTCCTTTCATATTACGATTTGCTGTAATCAAAATCATTTGATTGGTTTGAGCAAAATCCCAAACAACTCGATCGCTACTGTCCATAGGCAAATCAACCTGCTGAAACCTAAAGAATCGAATGGGTAACAAGTCAAGCCATCCTTCAGCCGAGAGAGTTCCCCAAAATAAAACAGCATCGCCCGTTAAGTTGTAGTCAATTAGGAAATTCATGACTGAGCTTCAATACGCGCTTTCCAAGTTTGAAGTTTTGCCCGAAGGTCTTCCTGACCAGGCTTGTGAGGCATAGCAGCGATCGTGGCAAATCTCTCGCGATTTCGCTCTTCCCAATATTGCCGGATTTCCACTGCCGTTTGCAGACATTCCTGATATTCTGCTTCAACTTCAGCGCTATGAGCGTCAATGTAAGCTAAGGCTGAATGAATTTGTGTATCGTTAAGACCGAGCTTTTCACGGATCAATTTAGGGGGGTACTGAGATTTCAGATAATCTATTACATCGTAGAGCGTGATGCGCGTACCTGAGATGGTCAACCCTCGCTCTGTTCGCAGGATGGCCACTTGTCCGTTTGATTCCGCCATACCCTTAACCTCTTCGCAACTCATTCCATACTACCGTGAAAAATGTAGACCACTATTCTGCAAATATTTCCGCTAACACGGTTAATACCTGTTGCTGAGAAGCCCGATCGATCGTCCCCAACCGCTTTCCCAATCTACGTTTATACACGGTTCGAATTTGATCAAATACAATTTCTCCAGACTTTCGTTGAATCTGACAAATCACTCT
>JANMIS010000199.1:0-7644 GCA_031375925.1 Synechococcales cyanobacterium OTE_70_concoct_197_sub | reverse complement strand
CTAAAGCGATCAAAATATCGTCGCTTTCAGTAATGATTTTGCCGTCGAGTTCCAAAGCTGGCAGCATTCCCGAGGGCACTTTGCGCTTATACCAACTTTCCTTTTCCCCATAGCAAAACATCGTCACTTTTTGGATGCGGTAGGGAATGCGTTTTTCTTCAAGCCAGAGCCAGATTTTTTGGCAGTAGGGACACCAGGCGTGATTGTCTCTAAACAAGGTAACGCGCACCGCTGATTCAGGTTGCCCAAACAGGCGCAGCGTCGCTTGGGCATTGGTGGGACCGTTGATGCGATCGGTCTGGAATCCGGCAGACAGTGATTCTAATTCTAACCAGCTTAAAGGCGCAGACAAGGAAGCTACCATAGTATCGATCGTTAAAATGTTAAAGAGGTCTTACGTTTAAGTATCAGATATTGCAAGACATTCTCCCAACATTCACAACATTCCTATGTTTGACTCCTATGTTTGACCTCATCATCCGCAATATTCGAGGCGCGATCGTCCCCAACCAAACCCTAGATATCGCCATTCAAGATGGTTTGATTGCTGCGATCGAACCCAACCTCCAAGCCGAATCCCGCCAAACCCTCGACGCTCAAAACCAATGGGTCAGCCCACCCTTCGTCGAATCTCACATCCATCTTGACTCCGTTCTCACCGCAGGCAAACCGCGCTGGAACCAGTCGGGGACACTCTTTGAAGGGATTGAGATTTGGCGAGACTATAAGCAGACTTTGACTGTAGAAGATGTCAAAACCCGTGCGATCGAAGCCCTAAAACTTCAAGCTCAGCAGGGCGTTCTCTACGTGCGGACCCATGCCGATGTCAGCGAAAAAAATCTGATCGCCCTCCAAGCATTGTTGGAAGTTCGTGAACAAGTCAAAAATTGGATCACTTTGCAGGTCGTCGCGTTTCCCCAAGATGGAATTTATGGCAATCCTGATAACGATCGCCTCCTCGAAGAAGCCCTCGACCTGGGCGCCGATGCGGTCGGCGGCATTCCCCACTACGAAATGACCCGCGAAGATGGTGTCAAATCCGTCCATCGTATTTTTGAACTCGCGCAGAAATACGATCGGCTTATCGATATCCACTGTGACGAGATTGATGACGAACAATCCCGGTTTCTCGAAGTGGTCGCGGCCTGTGCGGTGCGATCGGACTACGGCGATCGGACTACAGCCAGCCACACCACAGCCTTCGGGTCTTATAACAACGCCTACGCGCTAAAGCTCATGGGCTTACTCAAACGCAGTCGTATCAATTTCGTCAGCAATCCCCTCATCAACATCACTTTGCAAGGCCGAACAGATAGCTACCCAAAACGCCGAGGCATCACCCGCGTCAAAGAACTTTGGCAAGCCGGACTCAACGTTAGCCTCGGTCACGATTGCATTCAAGATCCCTGGTATTCGCTCGGGACAGGAAATCTTTTAGATGTGGCATCTATGGCGGTTCACGTCTGCCAAATGACCGGAATCGACGAAATTAATGCCTGCTACGACATGGTGACCTGCAATGGCGCCAAGACCTTGGGCCGATCGGACTACGGCCTGAAGGTGGGCAATCCCGCCAACCTCATCGTGCTGGATGGCGAAAATCCCTACGAGCTTATTCGTTGCCGGAGTTTGGTACGAGCCGTGGTCTCACGCGGGCGGCTTCTGGCTCAAACTCAGGCTCCCCAAGTTCAGTGGTTCGGTCCGACAGGCGCTCAAATCGAACCGATTCCCCCACTCGGGTTGTGCCCATCAAATCATTAGAATCCCCAGCTACAGCGGGCTGGAATTTATTCCCAGTCGGAGGAAGTTCTCCAGGCAATAGGTCCAGTTCCTCAGGGGAACTCACGGAAAGCGGCTGAGCGATGAGGGCGACAGGCTTGGCCGTGGGAGCGATCGTCTTGAGTGCAGATTTAACTTCGGGCTTAAGCAGCGATTTCTTTTTCGCATCGGCTTTGAGCTTAGTTTGCTTCTCCCGGAGATTGGCCGCTATGACTGTTTTCTCCAGTTTTTCTAATCGCTGACCCGCCAGATTTTTCAAATCAGAATCTAGGCCCAAGTCCGATCGAGCAATCAACGCTTGATAGACCGACCTAGCTGCTTTGAACTCACCTCGCTTCATCAACCAGTCCCCATCTTGCAGTTGCGCCTGTGCTGCATTTTGGCGTTCGCGATCGGTTTGAGCTTGGATGACTTCGGGCGACTCAGGTAAGCTTGGGACGATTGAAGGCGTTGGCTCAGTCTTGCCATCTTCCAACGCTGGAACCCGCAACGGCTGGGGAAGTGACGCATCTAGGGAAACCAAATTCCCGACAGCACCGATCGCCACCATCATTGGAACCAAAAAAGCTGAAGCGAGAATAATTTGACGGGACCGGGTGAGTGCAATCATAAAAGAACGCCTAAAGCCGAGAAACAACAGGAAGCTAACAGAGAAGAGGGTTTGAAAATTTCTGAGATACCGCTAGTTACCTGTAGCGATCGGTACCTTATGCAGTTCTGGGGACAGTCTGGCGAAGGTCTAGGGACAGCTCTACCTCAAGTCTAGACACAGTGAATCGGTACAAATCAGCGCTAAAATACTGAACGCTCTAAGCAAGCTCTGCTCAAATCACTGCCCAAACTACCGCAAAGGTCTTTAACTTATGTCTGGCGCACCCGAATCTGGCAAAAAACTCTACGAAGGGAAAGCAAAAATTCTCTACACAACCGACAATCCTGATGTTCTGCTAACCCATTTTAAAGACGATGCCACCGCCTTCAATGCCCAGAAGAAAGGCACGATTCGGGGCAAGGGCGAGATTAACAATGCGATCTCCGCCCACTTATTTAAATTGATGGAAACCAAAGGGATTTCGACCCATTTTGTCGAGTTGCCGTCCCCGAATCAAATGCTCGTCAAAGCCGTGACGATCGTGCCCCTAGAGGTCGTCGTGCGTAATCTCGCCGCCGGAAGCCTTTGCAAACAGACAGGCTTAGAATTGGGTTCCGTTGTAGAACCGCCGCTCGTTGAGTTCTATTACAAAGACGATGCGCTAGGCGACCCGCTGTTGACGATCGATCGGATTCGGTTGATGAAAGTGGCGAGTGACCAAGATATCGCAACGCTACAAATGTTGGCCCTACAAATCAATCGCATCCTGAAAGATTTTTTTGATGAGTGTGGAATTACACTGGTGGATTTTAAATTGGAATTTGGGCGCGATCGATCGGGAAAAATCATTCTTGCGGATGAGATTAGCCCTGATACCTGCCGATTGTGGATTCAAGGGGAACCTGATCCGAAAAAGCGCGTCTTGGACAAGGATCGCTTCCGTCAGGACATGGGCAATGTCGAAGAAGGCTATCAACAGGTACTCGATCGGGTTTTAAAAAATCCATCGTCTTGACTTTGGAAAGACTAGATTCAAGACTCGGTTGTGATCTAGTCTGCTTTCGACTTTTTCCCTTTGCTGATATTGTGAACAGTTAAATTACGTGAAATTACGTGACGTTGGTTTGTTCATGGAGGTAGTTTGCCTGACTCGTGAATGAATTTTAGGGTGTCTATTTCACGTTGGGTTACGAGTTGAATGGTCTGGTAAATCGCGGGATTTTCAGGGTTTTACACGTTTTGTTGGTGTGTTTTAGGAGTGAATTGATCGTGAGTGATGGGCGTTTTTCTCAAGTTTGGCTGGCTCTTTTGGCAACCACTGCAACATTAGCCGTCCCCCCCATGTCTGCGGCACAGGCCACAACCGGGACATCCAGCGGCGGCACATCTGGTACCAATGGCACCCAAATACGTCAGTCCTTTCTCGCCGCTCAGCCTCAAGCTGCCAAGCCCGTGGAGGTGCCTGTGGAAGTGCCTGTGGAAGTAAAGGCCATTGCGGTGCCAGCAGTTGAACCGATCGTTACCCCTGAACCTGCCGCAGCACCTGTTCTGCCTGTCGCCCCTAAAACCCTCGCGCAGTTTGGTCAAGAACAGCCTGAACAACTCAAAATCACTCCCGAAGGCCCTCAAAAGCCGACTAATCCATCGGCCCAGCCACCTGAGATTACAGCGCCGCTTTCCGCGCCCACTCAAGTTCCTGCACCGGGCAAAGCTCCGGAACTGCCAACCTTGTCTCCAGGTACGCCTGTTGTTCCCGGAACGCCGGGAGTAGCGCCCGTTGAAGCTCGGGTGTTAGTCGGGGAAGTCCTCGTTACAGGGGCAGGCAATCGTGAACTAGAGGATGAAGTCTATCGCGTCATTAAGACCCGTCCCGGCCAAATCGCCACGCGCGCGCAGCTTCAAGAAGACATCAACGCAATCTTCGCCACAGGATTCTTCGCCACCGTTCAAGCAGAACCTAAAGACACGGCTTTGGGCGTGCGCGTCACGTTCCAAGTCCAACCCAACCCGGTCCTGAAATCCGTTCGAGTCGAGGGGACGACGCTGGTTAAGCAGGATGCATTGGATGGCATTTTTCAGTCTCAGTATGGGACGACGGCCAACTACCGCACTCTAGAGCAGGGCGTTCAAGAACTCAGCAAGCGCTTTAAAGACCAAGGCTATATTCTCGCTAGGGTCAGCGAAATTCCCCCGATCGCAGCCGATGGGGTCGTGACGCTGCAAGTTCTAGATGGCAAAGTAGAACGAGTGCGAGTGCGTTACTACGACAAAGAAGGCGTCGAACGGTTGACCGCAGACAACAAACCCAAGGGCACCACGCGAGAATTCATCGTAACCAGAGAAATGGAGACTCGTGCAGGTCAGGTCTTCAATCAAGAAACGGCGCTTCGAGATTTGGGCCGTTTGACCAATCTGGGCATTTTTGAGGAAGGCTCTGTAAGGCTCTCTCTAGATCCTGGCGAGGATCCATCTAATGCGATCGTTAATGTCAACGTCGTCGAGAAAAAAGGTGGATCGATCGCAGCGGGTGCTGGGGTCAGTTCCAGCAGTGGCCTGTTCGGAACCGTCAGCTATCAGCAACAAAATCTCGGCGGCAACAACCAAAAACTCGGCGCAGAAATTCAGCTTGGGGTTCGGGAATTGCTTTTCGATGCCAACTTCTCCGATCCTTGGATTGCAGGCGACCCCTACCGCACCAGCTATACAGTTAATGCCTTCCGTCGTCGGAGCTTGTCCTTGATTTATGATGGAGGCGAAGCGGTTCGAGTCTCGACCGGGGGCACCAATGCCGATGTGCCTTTCATTGTCCGCACGGGGGTGGGCCTGAGCTTTGCCCGTCCGCTGTCGAAGGATGTCTTCAAACGATCGCCCTGGAGTGGTTCCCTTGGCTTCCAGTACCAAAGCATTCGGATCCAGGACGGTAACGGCACTTTGATCAATCCTGCGGCCCCACAGTTCCGTCGCGATCCTGTCAGCGGCCTATTTAACATTGCCACGGGTATCAATGGTGATGCCCTCAGTACCAGTGGGACCAGTAAAGATGATTTGCTGACAGTCCAGCTTGGGTTTGTTAGGGATTTGAGAAATGATGCGCTTCGTCCGACCAGTGGATCGCTATTGAGGTTCGGCACGGAGCAGTCCATTCCGGTGGGAAATGGCAGCATTTTCTTCAACCGTCTGCGCGGAAGCTACAGCCAGTACATTCCCACCCGACTGCTGAAGCTTTCTCCTGGCTGTCGTGACAAAGCCCAAAAGCCTGACTGTCCTCAGAGCTTTGCTTTTAACATTCAAGCTGGAACGGCACTGGGAACTCTACCGCCCTATGAAGCATTCTCTCTAGGCGGAAGTAACTCCATTCGAGGCTACGAAGAGGGGGATGTCGCAGCGGGCAAGAGCTTCATTCAGGCGACTTTAGAGTACCGATTCCCGGTGTTCTCGGTGATTTCTGGGGCGCTGTTTGTGGATGCGGGGACGGATTTTGGGACGGGGAAAGACATTAAGGGCAATCCCGCTGGACTTCGCAATAAGCCCGGTAGTGGCATTGGCTACGGCTTAGGCGTGCGGATTCAGTCACCTTTGGGACCGATTCGGATTGACTATGGATTTGGCGATCGGGGTCAGAGCCGATTCCACTTCGGCATTGGTGAGCGCTTCTAATGAGCAAGCTAGTTCAGCGGTCAACTTTGGGCAGTCCCGTGACCTGTCAAGGCGTTGGCTTACATTCGGGCGATGCAGTAACCGTTAAGTTGCTGCCGTCGCAGTCGGGGATTGTGTTTGTGCGGGTGGATTTGCCGGAGTCTCCAGAGATTCCAGCTGAGATCTCAATTGTCCAACAAACGATGCTTTCGACGGAACTCGTCACCGATCGGGGCAAAGTTCGCACGGTTGAGCATCTTTTGGCGGCGCTGTGGGGTCAAGGGATTACCGATGCGCGCATTGAAATCGATGGCGGAGAATTGCCTTTGCTTGATGGCTCTGCATTGGAATGGGTGAAGGCGATCGAGTCTGCTGAGGTTAAAACCCTTGGCGAACCCAAAGCTCGGCCTATTCTCTCCGAACCCATTTGGATCCGCGACGGGGATATGTTCGTGGCAGCGCTGCCCTCACCGGAGTTGCGCTTTAGCTACGGCATTGATTTTGATTTGCCCGCGATCGGCAATCAGTGGCACAGTTGGTCGCCCAGTGCGGAAAGCTTTGCCCAGACGGTTGCTCCCGCCCGCACCTTCGGCTTAGAACACCAGATTGACCAACTCCGTGCAGCGGGCTTGATCAAAGGTGGAAGCTTAGACAATGCCTTGGTTTGTGGGGCTGACGGCTGGATTAATCCACCGCTAAGATTTCCAAATGAACCCGTTCGTCATAAACTTTTAGACTTGATCGGTGATTTGAGTTTGGTGGGAGATTTGCCGATCGCTCACTACCTTGCCTACAAAGCCAGCCACCGCCTCCACACCCAGCTCGCAGCTCAACTCGCTGCTTAACCCTCTTTACCTGTATTGGATTCGCCCATGACCTCCACCACCATTCCGGCTCCTGAACAGACTGTGCCCGACACAGCCCCCGACACAGCCCCCGACACAGCGCCGATTAAGACCACCTTCAGCGCCCAGGAAGTGCAGCAGATGTTGCCGCACCGTTTTCCCTTTGCGTTGGTCGATCGGATCATTGATTTTGTCCCTGGCAAGCTTGCCGTGGGCTTAAAGAATGTCACCTTCAACGAGCCGCAATTTCAAGGGCACTTCCCCGGTCGGCCCATCATGCCGGGAGTCTTGATGGTGGAAGCCATGGCTCAAGTCGGCGGCGTTGTCCTCCGGCAAATGCCCGATATTCCAGATGGGCTTTTTATGTTTGCGGGGATTGACAACGTTAGGTTTCGTCGTCCGGTCGTTCCTGGAGACCAATTAATTATGACTGTGGAACTGATTTCCCTGCGGGGTCGTCGTTTTGGGAAGATGAAAGGCCGTGCTGAGGTAGATGGTCAGCTTGCTTGCGAAGGCGACCTGATGTTTGCGCTAGTCGAGTAGCGTTTCGAATCCGTCCAATGAAGTAGATTTTTTAGCCTGAAGTTCGTTGCGACTCATATTAGCAAGAGACTCTGTGGTCTAATGTCTATATTCATTTTGGAATTTGCTCAGCTTCCTCACACACCGTCCTCATTTACTCAATCCCGCCTACACGATCGTCAGCTTGTGTGAACAATCGTTGAGCAGCGTGCTTTATGCCCTCTGCCTAACCGACTTGGAACCGTGGCTCACTACTGATGTTTGTCAGGC
>JANMIS010000191.1:0-2157 GCA_031375925.1 Synechococcales cyanobacterium OTE_70_concoct_197_sub | reverse complement strand
GTGGGGAAGGAGTTGGTAGTGGGCGGGGGCTATGCGATCGCTGGGCTGCTGCTGCTCTTATTAAAAACGGGCGAAGTCCCGATGGATCAGAGCATTGAACGTCCCCACATTTTTGCAGATATCAAAGACGGGTTGAGCTATTTGGGGCGGCAAGCCCATGTGCGAGCAGCATTGATTCAACTCGTAATCTTGTTCTCCGTGTTTGCTGCCTTATCCGTTCTAGCGGTCCGTCTGGCTGAAGTGATGCCAGAAATTAAATCTTCGCAGTTTGGCTTTTTGCTGGCGGCGGGGGGCATTGGGATGGCGATCGGGGCCACACTGCTGGGCAACTTCGGGCAGCGCCTCTCGAACAATCGGCTGGCCCTTTATGGATCCATGGGCGTGGCCGCAGCGCTGTCAGGTTTGGCCTTTACCTATAGTCATTTTTGGCCGTCCTTTGGCTGTCTGACCTTAGTGGGATTTTTTGCGGCGGCGATCGGCATTCCCATGCAGACGACTATTCAGCAAGAGACTCCCGAAGACATGCGGGGTAAGGTTTTTGGGTTGCAAAACAATGCGGTTAATATTGCTTTGAGTTTGCCGTTAGTTTTGGCGGGTATTGGGGAATCGGCGCTGGGGTTGAAGGTGGTGTTTTTATGTTTGTCGGCGATCGTCTTAGCGGGTGGAGCGCTGACCTGGTTCATTATTCGAGATGGAGAACCTGAGAAAGAGACTTAAACAAAATTTCTTCTAGCCCCCAATTTTGGGGGTTCTTTTTTGCGGGATGTCCCTCCTCATTGATAATGGTTCTTGACTCATGGAAATGATTGAAAAACCGTTTAGGACAACATAAGGCAGAACATATGCAAATCGCTTGGCTAGGGAAAAAATCGCCTTTCTGTGGCAATGTCACCTATGGGCGGGAAGTGACAAATTCCCTGCTCGATCGGGGACATCGCGTTAGTTTTTTCCACTTTTCCCAAGCTGAAAACGAAGCTGAAGACGATTCTGAATTTGCGCCCAATTTTAAAGAAGTCACGATTCCATTTTTATTTAAATCTCAGATTTATACGCTGCCAAAGCTCCGATCGAGTAAGCTGCTGTACCGAGCCTTGCGACGCCTGAAACCCGATGTGGTTCATGCCTCCCTAACGCTGTCTCCCTTAGATTTTCGGTTGCCTGAGCTATGTGAGGACTTGAATGTCCCCTTAGTTGCGACGTTCCATCCGGCCTTTGATAATCAGGTCCGCAACTGGGCTTCGGGCACGCAGTATTTGATGTATCAGCTTTATGCGCCTGCGCTGGCCCATTACGATCGGGTGATTGTTTTTTCCTATTTGCAGAAGGATTTGTTGATTAAGTTAGGTGTGGGAGCCGATCGAATTGCAGTGATTCCTAATGGGGTCGATGTGGATAAATATTCTCCGAGTCCCGTTCCAAAAGAACAGACTGTGATGCGGCAGACCTGGGGCTGCGATCGGGTTTTTGTGTATCAGGGACGCATTGCGCCGGAGAAAAATGTCGAGGCGTTGTTAAAAGCTTGGAAGGCGGCCAATATGGGCAGCCAGAGCCGATTGATTATGGTGGGAAGTGGGCCATTGTTAACGTCATTGAAGGCGCAATATGGTGAAGAAATTGGCGTTGAATGGTTGGGGTTTGTCGCGGAGGAGAGCAGACGCATTGAGATTTTGCGCAGTGCGGATGTGTATATTTTGCCGTCGCTAGTGGAGGGATTGTCGCTGTCGCTGTTAGAGGCGATGTCCTGCGGGCTAGCCTGTATTGCCACGGATGCGGGGGCAGATGGTGAGGTGTTGGAAAAAGGCGCGGGAATTGTGATGCGAACGGCTCAGTCGGTGGCCACGCAGTTACAGACTTTGTTGCCTCTGTTTCGAGACCATCCAGAATTGGCTGATGTCTTGGGGCAAAAAGCACGCGCGCGCGTGCTGGAGCGCTACACCCTAAGCGGCAACATCACAGATGTGGAAGCGCTCTACAAAGATGTCTTGAAACAAGGAAAAAAGGAAGCCCCGGCGGTCAGTAGTTTGCGCGCCTCCTTTGGGTTAAGTGGCCGATCGAGCAGTTGAAATAGCTCGGTCATTGAACCCCTGACCAACCGCCCCTAACCCCCAATTCTGGGGGCTTCGGAAGTTCATGTTCCCCCAGAATTGGGGGCTAGGG
>JANMIS010000160.1:0-2573 GCA_031375925.1 Synechococcales cyanobacterium OTE_70_concoct_197_sub | reverse complement strand
CGGGTCAAAGCCATACAGATTGCGTCCCGTCGGCAGACTTTCCGGATTGCGAACCGGATCGCCACCGTAACTGGACGGGACATGTTTGCCATCCAGCGCTTCCGCCAATCGATCAAGCTCTTCGTTCTGCGAAAGAGCTTCCTCCAATCGCTTGGCTCGCTGGGCCAGATCCAGCAGAACCTGCGAGTCGATTTTCTTTTTTGAGGCACGATTGGGGGCAGACGACAGAGAATTCTTTTCGATGGCATCTAGCATTCGCAAGTCTAGGGTGCTTGCGGTTTCCGGGTCTGCCAGCGCGACACGCAGCCATCGAGCTGGTCTGGATTTCAACACCTTGTCCGAATCGAGCAGAAAGACTTCGTCGATGTCCTCACCAAGTGCTTCGATCATCGGCTTGCGAAGGATTTGCAGGATCATTCCAAAGCGTCTCTGTGGAGACGGAATTTGCCCGAAGACCGCCAGCCCTTGCGGTTGAGCTGATTGAGCGATGTCGTCTAGGTAAGGATGAAGTTGCTCCTGAAAGCCTTCGAAATCATCTCGCATCTCTTGTTCGGTGAACCCAAGATCGCGATGAAGATTCTGATTGAGAAATGTTTCCACCAGTTTCGTTTGAATTGCTTCACGCACATTCCCTTCGCTCGCAACTTCCCAATCGTGCATTAAGTCGTGCATTTCGTGCCAACCCGGTCGAAATCCAGACGGAGTGAACATTGGAGTCAAGTGACTCAGCAGAATTGCTCGACCACGACGCTTGGCCGTTGTCGCTTCGCCCAAGTTATCCATGATGTAAGGGTAGACGTTTGGCAGAGAACCCAAAGCCAAGTTCGGGTCATCGAATGAACTCAAGCCTCGTTCTTTGCCGGGAGCCCACTCGGCTGTCCCGTGTGTCCCGAGATGAATCATGGCGTGGGCCTTCCAAATCGAACGCATCCATAGATAGGTTGCAAGATAGTGATGGCTCAATGGTACCGATGAGCGATGAGCCAGACGTGTTTTTCGTTTATCGCTATCGATAGATCGTTGAACATCGAATCGCGGAGGTTGCGGCATGACCGAAACGTTGCCCGCAACCACACGGGGAATCGCAAAGAAACTTTGACCGATGTCGTCTGTCATTAGCATTGACGATTTTTCAGGCGGTCCCCAGTATTCTTCAATGCGGCTTTGAGTATCCTGCGGCAAGCTTCGAAACCAAGCCAAGTAGTCCGATAGGCTAATACGATCCGCCAAGCCCGAGGCGAGGCACTCGCGAAGTGAGTCGGTGCTGTAGAAAGCAGCTAGCGTCCTCTGCACTTGTTGCACAATGGAGTCTGCATGGAGCGTTTCGCACGTATAGCCATCGGACTTAAGTCGCTCTAGGATACAGGCCGCGCTCTCAGGGACATTTAGAAACGAAGCGCCAAAATTATTGGCCCCTGACGGATAGTTGTAGACAATCATCGCCAACCGTCGATTGGAACGCGGGCTCTTTTGCAGACGCAATTGGGCGACGACCCGTTCCACGACCAAAGGCAATTGCTCGTCTATGACCTTGAGCTGTTGCGTTTCCGAATCCCGAGCCGTTAGCAAAATCGGATCGATCATCCCCGCTTGTTCGCTCGATGCGTAATAGAACGAGATATCCTGGAACGCCAAGCCTTGCGCACTTGTTCGCCATTGCTCAGCCGTCACGGCCAAAGATGGTAGGAGCTGCACGACAGGTAGCCCCAGACTTTCGATGTCCGCTTTACGTTCATTGGGACGAAAGACCAAGGCTGCGTTGAGCAAAACCTGCGCTCGCAAGCCTTTCGATCCAAGCATCATTTCTTGAAACAGAGCCGCGTTCTGGCGCGGTCCATAAAACGCAAAAGCAGTAACCCCTTTGCGTTGCAATTGATCGATCAATCGATCCAACCAAGCATGGTCTCCAGAAGTGAAGACGGCGGCGTTGACGGCGATAGCCACCATGCCCAAAGCCTGCGTATTGCCTATTGGCAATACCCCCTTGGATGAGAACATTTCCAACCGTGCATCCACCTGCATGGGATCGGTTTCAATCTTATCCCAACTGGGATGGTAGAACCCCTGCGCTGGGAACGGGATTGATTCGGGCAATTCTGCATTCGATGATCGCTGAGCAAGTGCTGTGACCAACATCCGGGCGTTTTTAGCTCCTCCGAATCGATAGTACTCGCGAATTCTCTGTGCGGTTTTTGCCCCGATGCCTCGCTCTGCAGCAATAAGTTGCCCGATGGGCGGCGACTTTTTAACAACTGAGTCGAAATCGCCGATCAATAGATAGGGGATGTCAGACGCATTGAGAGCAGGCCCAAGGATCGATTCCATCTTGGCACCAACGCTGAGATGTGCCGCATCGATCACCAACAACGCTGACGAATCCGAGACCAATCGACCGATCTCCGCCTCGGTGATGGTGGACACATCGATCGCTTGCACGGTGAGATTCGCTTGACTTGCCTCTCTTTCGACCAGAAGCCATTTAGACTGCGATGTCAAGAATGAGGTAATCCAAGTGATAGAGTGAGGCTTGGGGACGTTATCCTTTGACAAATCGCTCTGTGCATTGATTTGCG
>JANMIS010000155.1:0-8511 GCA_031375925.1 Synechococcales cyanobacterium OTE_70_concoct_197_sub | reverse complement strand
TCACGGCGCGGGAAAACCGACGGCAAAGGTGATTGAAGAAGCGGCAGACAAGTGGGCGTTTTTGTTTAAGGTGCTGAAGATGGTGGATTAGTTGCAAAAGCCCCTGGATCCCAATTTTGGGGGCTTTGCTTTTTAGATTCCTTTTATGGAGGTTTTCAATGATTGCAGTTCAAGGACGTAAGAAAAGTTTTTCCAGTTTCACCTACAAGGAAGCATTCAAACAGTTGGGTCTAAATGAATTGTTGCGTTGGTCTCTTGAGGCTGAACCTGTTCCCATTAGTGATTTCTTTCGGCAGCGACTAAGCCGATTGCATCGGTTTAATCTGGAGAGTTTGGAGGGGTCGAAGACATTGTTGATTGATGCGATTTGTGAGGAGGGATTGGAGGGATTTGATAAGCTCAAGGTGTGGAAGGGGGCTTATCTGGAAGGCGAGAAAACTTGTGGTAATGCGGATTATTTGATTGCGGAGCGGCGAGGATATTTGGAGGCTCCCTATGTCTGTGCAATAGAAGCAAAAAAGGATGATTTTGAACAGGGGGCGGCGCAGTGTTTGGTGGAGATGCAGGCTTGTCAGTGGGTGCATCAGCAGATGGGCCGATCGCTACCCGTATACGGTATTGTCACCAATGGTGAGGGTTGGAAGTTTTATCGCCTTGACCAAGCTGGGGCAGTGTCGGAAACATTGCTACACGGAATTGGAGAGATGTCTATTTTGCTGGGGTTATTACGAGTTTTCTTTGGATTGTGCGCGCAGAATTTGAATTAGGAAAGTGATGAATAACTAAAAATTTGTCAATAGCTTATGGAGACATTGATGTCCAAGATTTTGTGGCGTTTGTGCCTGGGAAGAATGTCAGGATTATTGAATAATATCTTTGTGTAGTTTATCAGTTCCTTGGGTATACTGAGTATAGTTTCTAACATCTTAACAGTTGAGCTAAACAATTATGTCGAATATTCCTGGTGCAGATAAGAAAGTCACGGCGGGTATTTGTGGGATCTTGCTGGGTGGCTTTGGTGTCCATAAGTTTATCCTGGGCTACACCACTGAAGGCATTATCATGTTGGTTGCCCTTCTTTTCACCTGTGGCTTCTCAAGTATTCTTGGATTGGTCGAAGGGATCATTTACTTGACCAAAAGTGATGAAGAGTTCGTTGAGACCTACATTAATAATAAAAAGGGATGGTTATAGATCCCTTCAAACACTCCGATCGGATTCGTTGGATGGTTATTGGCTTTTGTTCGAGTATTTGGGTCGCATTGTTCTGTCGAATTCGATGGGGCGAGGCGATCGGAATGCCCTGTATCATCAAGTGGCTGACGGGAATCCCTTGTCCGATGTGTGGAATGACTCGATCGTTGACAGCATTGCTCCAAGGGGATCTGCAACGATCGATTGATTTTCATAGCTTGGGACCGTTACTGTTTGTTGGATTGATTCTGACATTGCTGATGGTCAGTACAGAATTGCTGTTACATCGATCGATCGTTTTTACAGCACGTTATCGTAAGCCAAAAAGAACAATCCTATTGAGTGTGGTAAGCCTATTTTTGATTTATCACGCCATCCGACTTGTTCCTATGGTGCAGAGCGGTGAGTTAGCTGTTAGCATTTCAAATTCAGTGATAGGACGATTGCTGTATGGGCTGTGACTTTAAAGAGGAATGAGGGCATGAACACATTCACACCGAAGAAACTTGCAATAGCCATTGGGCTTGGAACAGTGGGAGCGGGCTATATCTCTACGTTTGGGAGTATGGATCTCCCGTTTCATTTAGAGAATTATTTAGTGGTGGTTCCCCTTCAGCTTGGAGCGATCGTTTATTTGTTTGGGTTTCGGCGTGATTTGATCAGCAAGCGAATGAAGGACGATTAGGTTTCTCAGTTTGATATTGAAGGCCCCAATTTTAAATAACGCACAAAGCCCTCCAAAATTGAAGGGCTTTGTTTTAAATAATCTAAAACAGGCGTTTTACTGGTAATCCACGCGGGCATCTAATCCATAGGCGCGGAGATTTTGCGATCGTTTCTCAGCGTCCGATCGTTTAGAAAACGTTCCGGCTGCAATGTAATCACCTTTATTGGAAGAATAGGCTTGAGCACTGCCCACTAATCGACGAACTTGGCCTAAAGTATTTCCATCCTGTTTTGGAATCACGACGATGTAGCGAGCATTCGGGGTTGCAGGACGCTCGTAGGGACGATTGTTGGTGGTAAAGCCGCTGCTGTTAAAAGGACCGCTCGGTGGATTGTAGTAAGTGGGTGGCAGTGAGCTGACGGAGCTACCCGATCGCAGTCCTAACGCTTGCAGTGTCTGGGCATCCGCTACACCTGTGGGAGACAAGCCCCGATCGCGCTGGAAACGTGCCACAGCCCCTTGAGTAATGGATCCATAGTATTGTGTCGTAGCCCCTTGAAAATAGCCTTCGTTTTTGAGGCGTTCCTGTAGACGTGTCACATTACTATTTTCGGCTCCCGGCGCTAGGGGAGCAAGACTGATCGCACTGTTGGACGGCTGTGTAACGGGAAGTGACTGCATCCCTTCGATCGCTGCCAGCTCTTGAGACCCAAATTTACCGTCAGGGTTAAGTTGACGGGATTGTTGAAATTGACGGACGGCGGCGGCGGTCATTTCACCGTAGACCCCATCAATGCCACCTGTGGAATAGCCAAGATTTTGTAGGCGCTGCTGGAGTTCTGTGACATTTGCGCCCCGATCGCCCGGTTGCAAGAGCACCTCACGCGCCGCAGAATTGAAATTACCCGAATCCTGCGTGACTGCGTTACCATTCAGGGCCGCTAAGGTCTTTGGTCCTGCGATGCCATCTACGGGCAGACCAAACTGCTGCTGACAGCTTTTTACCCCGGCTTCTGTCTTCGGGCCAAAAATGCCCGTTACTTCACTGCCATAGCATCCCAGCGCCTCTAGGCGAGTCTGCAAGGCCGTCACCTCGCTGCCCCGATCGCCTCGTTGAAGGGCCATAGCCGCATTACCCAATCCCAACAGTAAGAGTCCTAGCACGAGACTCAAGGTTCTGAAGGTCCACTGGATGGCGACGGGACGGGGCAATTGGGCAATCGAAGGATGTGAAGCTGGCATAGTATGAAATCTCCGCAGATGACTCAGTAAAAATGGCTCAGTAAAATTTTCGGAACGATCGCACCTATGGCGATATGTTCCGTATATTAACGGATTCTCCCCTAGAATACCCAGTCAGGCAGCTAGAGTCAGCAAACTTGTGCTAATTAAGCGCGATGTGCTAGCTGATTAAGTCGATTAAGCCCTAATTTTTCTGAACGTAACCGCTACGAATCCAGCCTTCCTTGTCATTGGTGGTGCGAATTTTTTGCCACTCACCATCGCTAGAATTTTCCAAAACGGTCACCTTTTCATTCATATCGACCCCGCCCAGGGTGGCCGCGCCACGAGAAGCACTATCCCGTAAAACCAATCCCTCGGCATAGGTAACACGCCCTTCAAAAGCTCCTGGCGGCAAGGGCTTAGGCTTAGGCGGTTCCTTTTCGCTTTCTTTGGGTTTTAAAGCAGGTTTGGGATCTGTTTTAGGGTCTGTTTTTTTAGCGTTTTTCTTTAAAAAATCAGGATTGTCATTGGGGAAAGTCGGTCGAGGAGGCAACTTGGTCAATTGTGACATCAGGTAGTTGACGCCAAAATATCCCCCCAACGCCAACAGAGTAGCCGCTAGTAAAAGTCCTGTAAATGTTTTAGCTAACCAGCGCATGGCCCGATCGTCCTAATGAATCTTGTTTAGTATAGGAGCAATTATTCGGGTTGCTGCATCTGTTGTTGAATTCGATCGCTCATGACCTCCTCCGATCTCACACCAGCAAAAAACATACAATGTCCGAAGCCCCCAACCCTGGGGGCTTCTTAATCTATGCGCCGACGGATTCCTTAGCGGCGTAAAGAACTTCGGTGGTGATTTCGAGGAAGCCCCGATCGCGTGCAAATTTCTCCGTATTTCGCTTCACTTTACCGCGCACAAACCCAGGAATCTTGTTCAGTTCGGCCATGCCATCTCGGGTCCAAGTCATGTCCGAGTTACTGGTCATTTCCTTACTGGCCACATCCTTGGTATCATGCCCGCCGAAAATCTCCAGTAAGTGATCTTCCATGCCCAAGGTAAACGAGTTGTAGATCAAATCCACCAATTGGTTCGTCCCTTCATAGCCCACCATCGGCTTATAGCCCACGGGGAAGTTTTGGACGTGAATGGGGGCGGAGATAACGCCACAGGGAATGTCAAGACGTTTGCCGACGTGACGTTCCATTTGGGTACCGAAGATGGCGGCGGGTTCGCTTTTTGCGATCGCATCTCCCACAACGGCATGTTCATCGGTGATCAAAATTTCGTCGCAGTAAGGCCCGACTTCTTTGCGGAACCATTCTTCGTCGTTTTTGCAGAAGGTACCTGCCCAAAGAACGTGAATGCCCATTTCCCGAGAGAGAATCTTGGTGATGGCAGCAGCGTGGGTGGCATCGCCGTAGACGACGGCTTTTTTCCCGGTGAGGTTTTGGCAGTCGATCGATCGGGAGAACCAAGCAGCTTGAGATACAAACCGCGTTTTCTCATCAATGAACGGCTCAAAGTCTGCGGGATAATTCGCGTCGTTCAATATCTTTTGCACCGATCGGACAAACCTTGCCGTTTCGACGATGCCCATGGGCGTAATGTCGATGCAGGGTTGATTGAATTCTTTTTTGAGATATTCAGCGGTCATGGGTCCGAGTTCACGGTAAGGCGTGATATTAAACCAGGCACGGGGCAGGGTTTTGAGATCCTCCACCGAAGCACCCTCAGGGAAAACCATATTGACTTCGATGCCCAGTTCGCCCATGAGTTTTTTTAACTCGGTGCAGTCGTGGTTGTTGTGGAAGGCGAGGGTGGAGATGCCGATGATGTTGACGGAGGGCTTTTCACTGCGCTCTGTAACTAGCGTGTTTTTGCGTCTTGCTTTATCGATGTAGTATTGGACGATCTGATGCAAGGTCCGATCGGCAGCCTGCAATTCGTTCACGCGGTAGTGATTGACATCGGCCAGAAGCACGTCACATTTGGCATCCAGGGAAGCGCGTTCGACGAAGTTGTGCAGGTCTTCTTGGAGAATGCTAGAGGTGCAGGTCGGAGTCAAGACGATCAGATCGGGGTGCTCTTCGCTGTCTTTGCGAGTGATATTATCAACGACTTTTTCCTGGGACCCGCGCGCGAGGACGTTCCGATCGACGACGCTGGTGGTGACGGGGGTGAAGTTCCGATCGCGTTCTAGCATCGATCGCATGACGTTGAAATAGTCATCGCCAATGGGCGCGTGCATGATGGCATGAACGTTTTTAAATGAGCTTGCGACGCGCAGTGTCCCGATGTGGGCTGGACCTGCATACATCCAATAAGCGAGTTTCATAAAACAGCAATCTCCAAGGAGCCGATCATTTTTCATTCTCACGGCGGAACGAGAGACACAGACGATCTTCGTTGGGAATCTTTAGAATCTAGCAGGTTTGAATGGGGTTATTTGTATTTACGTTTTGGCTTATTAAGCTATTGGTTTAATTGTTGCGAAGTGTTGCTATTGGTTACGATCGGATCTCCCTGAATCTGAGGTCATCATTCATGAGCCAGTCCTCCGCAACCTTGAATCTTCGATCGTTCAAAATGACGATGATATTGGAATCATTAGCATCAGGTCAATTTTCGGCTTCTCTGTTAGAGTTTCCCACCTGTCGGAGGACGAATGCTGAGACAAAAGAGTTAGCAATTTCTCAGATTCGTCAAGATGCGATTGATTTGATGAAGCGAGTGGCGTTTTTACCTTTGGAGATTTTCCCAGATGAAATTGATCATCCAGATGATTCTTGGCTGCGATATGCAGGAATGTTTGAAAATGATCCGGATTTTGCAGAGATTGCGGCGGCAATTCGGGCAGAGCGGGAAAGTGATGATGAATCAGAAGTTGATCCATCGGTTTACATGCGCTAGAGGTGGATGCGGGTGAGTTTGTATATTCTAGATACGGTTCAAAAAGATGAGAGAATTACTTCGATCGCACTGGCGAATAATGCGATTGTTGTCACCCGCAATCATCGAGATTTTGTACAGGTTCCTAATTTAAAGATTTTGGATTGGAGTGTGTGAGGAGATCGGTCCTGCGGGGGAGAAGGGCGATCGGGTCTTGGGGTGTTTTTGAGTGCTGGGGTCGATGAGATTCAGGGGATTCAGATTAGAATGGAGGAGAAGTTCATCTCGTACTGCGATGCCTACGACTCTTGATGAAATTATGCGTGCTGCGTTGACGCTGGCTCCGGATTCTCGCACTATTTTAGTTGAGCGATTAGTGCGAAGTCTGGACGATCAGACTGCACTTGATGAGCCGATTGCGCCATTACCACCCAGAGTTCCGGGAACGGCGATCGGGATGATTACGATCGCGCCTGATTTTAATGATGATTTGCCAGATGATATTTTGGATGCGTTTGAAGCATGAAGGCATTGTTGGATACGCATACGTTTCTGTGGTGGGTTACGAATAATCCATTGCTTTCGACAACGGTTGATGGAATTCTGCGCGATCGAAGTAATGAGATTTTTGTGAGTGCGGCGACGGGGTGGGAGATTGCGATTAAGTCGCAGATTGGGAAACTCAATTTTCCAACTCCGCCGGAACCGTTTATGCTTCAGCAGCTTGCGTTGAACTCATTTGTCGGACTGCCGATTCGGCTTGAGCATGGGCTACAGGTTTATCATTTACCGCTTCATCATCGGGATCCGTTTGACCGAATTTTGATTGCTCAGAGTCAGCTTGAGGGGATGCCGATTTTGACGGCTGATTCTAAGATTTCTCAGTATGGGGTTCATGTGATTTGGTGAGGTAGGAATCGATCGCACTGGCGAATGATGCGACTGTTGTTACTCGTAATTATCGGGATTTTGTACAGGTTCCTGATTTAAAGATTTTGGATTGGAGTGTGTGACGGGATTGCAGGAGATGGAGTATTTCTGTGAGTTCGGCTTCGGGGGCTTGTTCGATCGTATCTAGTAATTGTTGTCGGATGGGTGACATGGGTGGTCCTCCGATGGCATTGACCAATAATGTAAAAGCTAACATAATTCCAGCATTAGCACTCGGAGTTCTTCCAGCGTAGTCAATGCTGATACGAAGGCATCTGCGCCAATAGCAGATGCAAGGGTCCGATCGGATGGGTCTTCTACGCCCCAAAGGATAAACTTCGTCTTCAAAGCATGACGATCTCGAATTGTTTGCAACTGAGGTAGAAGGTCTTTGACTTCAAGATCTGTCAATGTCATGGCCAGAATCATGATATCCGGTTTTGAGATCGACATGAGTTGTAATGCTTCCCGCCCATTGCGTGCTTCACCAATCACTTGAAACTCTGACATCGACTGAATGGATAGACGCATTCCAAGTCTTGTTAAATCATGACTTTGAACGATCGCAACGGGAATCTTTTCCATAGACGACTTTCTCCTAGTCACCTGAAATACCGCCAGTATAATACATTTGCTTTTCAGGGATTAGATTCTGATCCTTGTGGGGCTTACTGCGATCGCCCTCCTTAAGGTAAGTTTTGCTGCGATCTCACGTCTGCTGCGGTACCATAGGGCCAGTCTTTCACCTGAAATCCGCCTTCACCATGGCCGCAGATCCCAATTCCTCTCTTGTCAAAGCCTTTTCAAATCCGTCTTCTAAGACTTCTTCTGATGATACAGGGTTTGAGGATTCGCCTAGTTTAAAAACGCTGCTGGTTATTTTGTTACTGGCGATCACATTTCTCTTTATCGGGATTGCCCTGGGAAGTCGTTGGGTGACGATCGGCGGATCGGTGTTGGCGATTCTGATGTCAGGCCGCATTTTTTATCCGGCGGTGCGATCGAGTTTGGTAGAGTTAATTTCGCCGAAGGATGGCGGGATTTTGCTGGCGTCCTTTGGGTTAGGATTGGGATTGATTGGATTGTTGCAGTCGCTGGGTGCCAGTCGTTGGATTTCGTTTCAATTGGCTGATGCAAACTGGGATGCGATCGGGGCGTTAGGGGAAGTCTTTGGGGCGTTGGGTCAGATTTTGATTGCGGTGTTGGCGGTGTATGTAGCTTGGAGACAATATGTGATTTCTAAGGATTTGACCATTCAACAAAATACAATTACCCAACAGCAAACCATTGATACTTATTTTCAAGGGATTTCAGATTTGGTTTTGGATGATGAAGGATTGCTAGAAGATTGGCCACAGGAACGGGCGATTGCAGAGGGTCGGACGGCGGCAATTTTTAGCAGTGTGGATGCGATCGGTAAAGCCAAGATTTTACGCTTTTTGTCACGGGCAAAACTATTGTCTCCATTGAAACGAGATCAACGTTTGGGTCGCCCGATTTTAGATGGCGTTGGCGGCTATGCAGAAGACCGGGTGAATGGCACTCGGGTGGTGGATTTGGGGGTAATGTTAGCGGGGGCAAATTTGGAAGATAGTGATTTGCG
>JANMIS010000124.1:0-3206 GCA_031375925.1 Synechococcales cyanobacterium OTE_70_concoct_197_sub | reverse complement strand
TAAGCCCAACCGCTGACCACTGGTGATCTTTCGATCGCAACCGCACCCATAAAAACAGAATCTTCTATTGGGTCTGCAATGTCTAAATGCGAAATCTGAGCTAAGCTAAAACGCCGATCGCAAGGGCTTTTTAAGATTTTGACAGATTGCTCAATGCTCAATTCTAACTGAGCAATCTGTCCCAATCCTGTGCCTGTCGCTTTGAGATAGGCTTCCTTACAAGTCCAATAAGCAAAGAATTTCTCAGGTTGTAATGCTTCCGGCAGTGCAGCGATCGATTCATACTCAGAAGCATTAAAAAAACGTTTGGCTAATGCAAGCAATTTAGGGACAGGCCGCACTTTTTCAAGATCAACGCCGATCGCCGCTGATTTACAAACTACAATTAAAGCCCGTTCATGGGAATGGGCTAAATTAAAATGCAGATTTGGATCATTCGCTAATTTGGGTTTGCCATAATTGCCGTAGTCGAAACGGATTTCTTTAGGATGACAATCAATGTATTGTGCCAAGTGCCATCGCAATGCTCCACGCGCCGCCACAAAATCTCGCCGATGCTGCGGGAATTTAAATCTTTGAGCACGATCGCACTCATCCGCCGAAAGCCAAGCATAATAAAGCGCTTGGCTTTCTTGATCAATCGCCAAATCAATCGAATACCGATCGTAATCAATTCCCACAATATCAGCACCCATTCATGTCCCCCCAGAATTGGGGGTTAGGGGGCTGCTAGCATTAGCAATAACCAAGCCTTCCGGCAACGAAGGCCGCACGATCAAATACACCATTGGCCCAAACAACGGCACCAACGACACCGCTAACAAAACGCGATCGTTCATCCATCCCCGTCTTGCCATATCGTCCTTAATTAAAGTCGGAAACAAACAAGACAACATACAAAAATCCAAACTCATCACATGAATAAACCGACTCGATCGCCACTGCACCGCAAAATCAGCCCAATCCCCCCGCGTCAATCCTAAAAACAACAAACTCAACAACGCCACAGCAATCAAACCTGCCGTAATCTTCGAATCCCAAAGCTTAATCACCCAATTCTTTTTCCCGACAAAGGTGGGATTATCCTTACGCAAAATCAGATAAGGCATCAAAGCAAATGCTCCCAATGCAAAAGAACCTGCACTAAAAACCCAAGCGGGAAGCTTCTGTCCCCGGCCATCACAATACAAAAGACAGCAATACATCAACGGCAACACGCCCATAATATTAAACAAATTCGCCACCAGCGGATTCACGCCTTCAGCCTTGCCACTCGAAAGATTAATAATCAAATCTAAAGTGTCCGGCGAATCAGGCGGCGCAAACACAAAAGCATAGGTGCCAAATGCAATCCAAAGCAGACCCAGCAGCACAGGCCGAAGTAAAGAGGAATTCAGTACAGTTGAGTTCATAGGGATTTCTAGAAGAAAGTGGGTTCTCTCTATTTTTGCACTCCCTGCCGCGTCAACAAAGCCCAAGTCTGCGATCGTCCCTGAAACTGCACCCGCACCTGACCCAAAAACTTCACCTTCGATCGCGGTAATTTTTGCACATTATCCAAATCCACCAGCAAAAATGGGCGATCGTCCTGGAGTAAATGCCTCTCAAGCTCTGACAAACTCGCCGGAATCACCGTACGATCGCTATAAAAATCTAGGGACGATCGACGCACTTCATGGGAGGTATAAATCACAGTTGGATTCAAACGATCACCGGGCGTTCGTTTTGCAATCATCTGCGCCACAGGCTGCACAGGATAATCACTAACCCACATCTCCTGTTCTGAACTGACAAACACCAGCAAAGCCAAGTAAGTCCCCCAAGCTAGCACTGCCAAAGCCTCCGATCGGCGTCGCTGCCGACAAAGCACCATCACTACGCTACAACTTAGCGCCATCAGTCCCACACTGCTCGCCACCCAAACCCAGCCCTCCCCCAGACTCCATCCAGCCCCACAGCCCAGCCCCACAGCCACCACCGCAAACACCCAGCCCCACTGTTTCATCTCACGGGGACTAACGCCCTGAAACTGTTGCCAATTTGAATCCCAATGCGATAGCCAATGCTGCGCCAAATATACGCCCACGATCAGCGATATCAGGGGATAAATTCCCAATCCCGAAATGGAAAGGCGGTTTTGAGCGCCCACCCCTACCAAGAAGACCCATAAAACGCTCCAACTTAACAAAAACTTAGCCCAGCTAAAATGCCGACTCCGCCACAGATGACGCAGCCCACTGGGTAAAAACAAAACCCCTGGGAACCCAATCTGCATCGCCATGGTCCATCCCCAAGACGATCGAAATCCACTCCCAACGATCGGACTCCCACCAGCCAAATCCCCAACCCCCATCATCAAAACAGGCCACCCCTGAGCAAAATAAATCCAGCCCGCCCACAACCCCAAGGGCAACAATCCCAATCCCAATCCCCACCAAAGGTAAGGACATCGCAATAAGCGCGGCGTATCAAACGCTAAAAAAGCAATCCCAAAAATGCCCCAGCACAGTCCTAGCCAGCCTTCGGTCAGACAGAGCAATCCCGTCGCCAGCCCAAATCCCAGACTCCAACGCACATCCCGCCGCGATCGAAACAAGCACAGCAACAACAACAACATCTCAAAAAACAACGCCCCCGAGGGAGCCGCCACTCGTCCCAATCGCACCACAGGCAAGCAACTCAAATACAGCACCGAAGTCACCGCCGCCACCAAACGCCCCACAAACAATTCTCGGGCCAACGCATACATCAAAGGCACAGAAAAAACCGTCAGAATCGCACTGGGCAAGCGAGTCATGGTCTCATTGACACCACCAATTCCGTAGCTCAAGACCAACCCCCAAGGCAAAATAGGGGGAAATTCTTTTAGATTGCTCATCCAAGGCAATAATCCACGACCCTCAACCGTCTCCAGATTTTCCCAAGCTTGAAACCATCGCCTTGCTTCCTGGGCGATCGTCCCTTCATAGCCATCCTGCAACGGCAACAGCCCCAACTGCCACACCATCAGGGTCAGCGAAGCCAGGGTTAACCCCACCATCCAAGACCGATCGACCCATCGAGCAGTCTCAGGTAAGATTTGGCGAAATCGCCCGTTAATATCAATCATCACGACCCTAATCCTCCGAGATTGCGGTTACGGAGGTATCCGACATCACACTCCATCGAGGAATGGTAACTTCAACCAAGGTCCCTTCGCCCAAGGT
>JANMIS010000139.1:0-8902 GCA_031375925.1 Synechococcales cyanobacterium OTE_70_concoct_197_sub | reverse complement strand
CCGCCTTTTCGGCTTGTTCATATATCTTTGCCTTTTCCAATTGCCATTGCACTGGATCCCGTTGAGTCTCCCTGACTACAGCGGCAGCAACATTTTCTTGCACACTCAGGGAAGTGGCATAGCCATCCTGCTTGACCTGTACGACTCGTTCTTTGCCCAATGTCCGTTCCAACAACTCTTGGCGTTCATTTTCCGGCAGCGACGCTTTGAGTATTTTTTCCTCGGGCAAATCCAGTCGTCCACGCTGATAGGTTTCATTTAAAATCGCTTGCAAATCAACGATCGCATCAGAGGAATCTGGACGCAATGGTACGGGAAACTCTGGAATGGAATCTTGCAGATTAAATCTAAACAAATCTGCATTTGGACGATCGATCGATCGGCTCACTAAAATACGATATTGGGATTCTGTTGCGCCCATCATACTCATGGGCTGTCCCGATGCCCTTTGGGCGGTCGTAGACCATCGTAGCAAATCAATCTCAATCAAATTCGTCAATGATGTCAAAATCTTGTTCCGTTTCGTTTTATAAATCGATCGTCTTTTTCCCGATCGTTTGTTCATAGGGGACAAGACTTCAATCACTGTAATGAGTTCTTTCGTTGCAACTTCACGCACTTCCAAATATTGCTCCTTTACTTCCCAAGGAATCGGCAATTGAACCCGTTGGGGGCGGGTCAGGGTGCTAACAGAGCCTTCACGATCATAGGATCGGTCGGCTTGCCAAACATCTGGCTTCACTGCAACATCTGCAATCCCAACAATACTGCGAGGGTCATCAAAACTCTGATAGATTCTCTGCTCAATTGAGACTCGGTACTGTGGCGCAATCTGATCTGCGATCGCGAAGGCAATTCCACTAATCAAGTGATTATGAACCTGATGCCAGAGTTCAGGATTTTCCAGGTAAGGATTCATGCCGGGGAAGGGATTTAGCATTGGCGACCAACTTCTAAACACTTGGTTTATTGTAAACGATTCGTCAACTGATCGCTCTCAATCTCGCCGTAGTCCAGCTTAATCAGCCGATCGCCCACGTTAAAGTACCGATCGTCGTGGCTAATCACAATCACGGTTTTGCCCTTTGCTTTTAATTCCTGCAAAATCGTATGATAAAACAATTCACGAAACACGGGATCTTGGTCCGATGCCCATTCATCAAAGACATACACCGATCGATCTTCTAAGTACGCATTTAATAGTGCTAACCGTTTACGTTGTCCTGTTGATAATGCGGTTGTTGAAAGTATTCCGTCTTGGATACTAACTTTATGAGCGATTTGAAGTTTTTCTAGATAGACTTGCGATCGTTCTTTTGTTTCAGGGGTTTCCAGAACCCGGTCGAACAGGTGAAAGTCTGCAAATACGGCGCTAAAATTTTCGCGGTATTCCGGTAGGTCTGCGGCTGTCACTATCTTGTTATCCCAGGCGATCGTTCCGGTTTCAGGTGGATATAGCCCCATCAAAATCTTGGCGAGGGTTGATTTTCCGCTGCCATTGCCGCCGACGATAAATACAAGCTGTCCGGCGGGGATTTCTAATTTTGGAATGGTGAGTGTGAAGGGGGCATCTTCTTTATCGCCTTGATATTGATGGACGATGCTAGAAAGAGCGATCGACTTTGCTGGAGATGATGTTGCTCGGGTTTGAGTCAGAGCGTTGGTTTCGGCTTGGGATTCTAGGGTGAGTCCCATGTCGTCTACTTTGGCTAGAGCAACGTTGGCTTGCATTAAAAATGGCAGGCGTTGAAATAAGTTTCCAAAGGGAACCATTAAGAAAATAATAGTGAGTGAGTAGGCTGATAGAACCTCTGGAGTTACATCTTTAAGCAGTTTTGGCAATGCAAAGAGGATCATTCCAATAATAAAGAATAGCAATAGGTTTCCCCAACCTGTCGCTACCGAGAACAATGTCAATGCTCTTATTTGATAGCCTTTCGCACGCGCGGCACTCGGTCCAAGATCGTCTTCTAGGAACGATCGGCGGCGCAGTCCACTCAGCTTGAGTTCCTTGGTGCCAGCGGTCAGGCTGCCGAAGTGTTTTAACAATGTATCGTTTTCATCTCGGGATTCTTTGAGATATTTTCTGGCATTGCCCAACAATGCTTGAACGGTCACAGTTGCAAATCCAACACAGAATAGCATCGCTAAGAAAACAGGCAGCGACTGAGACGCTAAATAAAACCAGCAAGAGCCAATGAGTGCTAGGTCAATACAAACAAATGGCAGAATGAAAATTGTATTAGCAATAGTCTGTACATCTTCCGTCAGCGTTGCTAAAACTTTATTTGCCCCCAATTGCTCCAGGGTTGCGAGGGGTGTACTCAAGACGGCTTTAGAGAGTCGCAGGCGCAGTTCATAGATTGAATTTTGAGCCAGCCTAATCAGGAGGTATTGGGATGAAACTGTTGTGATCAAAGAGGCAATCGTCAGAGCTATAAATGATTCTAAGCTCACGCCTTTCCCTGTCACGGCTTCATTGATCATCCGAATTAATAATGCACTACAGACACCGCTCAGTGCGCCCATAATGCCAGCGATCGTGACGCTTTGCCACGACGATTTCAAGAGTAAAAGTAAAAGTTTCATTGCATCACCAAAATTTGTGCCGATCGGTCCTGTATCTTTCCAAGCAGTTCATAAAATGCTGTCCAGTCATTCTCTTGATCAATCTTTTCCCATATTGCTTCGATTGTGGGACGGGTCATTATTACCGCTGGATTACAAGATTTTAACCGAAGTCCAATCTCTTCTAAGTCCGCTTCGGGCCTTGAATTTAGCATTTTGAAATAGTATTCGCGCCATTGGTCAAAGAGCGATCGAATCTCATCGTTTATAACTTTAACTTCAGTCAGAATTGAGCTTTGTTCCGATCGCCATGTGGAATTAAATGTATTAGCTAGCTGAGCAAAAAATTCGTGATAGCCAACCTGGGATTTGTGGAGAAATTCGATCGTGATTTTCAGCAGATCCCGAGCTAGTGCATCATCGCCATTTTCAAAATCTACATCAAATCCTAGTTTTGCCAGCATTAATTTTCGGTAAACCTTGCCGTACTGGTCTTCGTAGCCTGAAAGCCCGTTTTCAAGATCGCTGCTGGAAATCACATGCTTCAATGGGGATTGCAACATCTGAAGATTCCATTTGCAAATCCCCGGCTGATTGCTGTAGGAATAGCGTCCACCGTTGTCGAAGTATGCGGCGGTGAATCCGGGGTCTAACGTCGGCAAGAATGCAAATGGGCCATAATCAAAACTTTCTCCCGTAATCGCCATGTTGTCGGTATTCAGCACCGCATGACAGAATCCCGCTGCCATCCACTGCGCTACTAAGGTCGCAACCCGATCGCTCAATTCTGCATAAAACAGAGAATATTTCGTCTCTTGCGGTGCTAAGTGCGGGTAGTAAACTTCGATCGTATGATCCAATAACCGCGCAATCAAATCCCTTCGTCCTAAAGCATCCAGCCGCTCAAAAGTGCCAAATCGAATGTGAGACTCCTGCACACGAATCATGACGCTCGATCGCGTTGGGGACGGCTCATCCCCGCGATACAAGCCTTCTCCGGTTTCAACCAAACTCAAGCACCGCGACGTTCTCACGCCCATTCGGTGTAACATTTCTGCGGCCAATACCTCCCGCACACCGCCCTTTAATGTTAACCGTCCATCCCCGCCGCGCGAATAGGGTGTCGTGCCCGATCCCTTGGTACCCATGTCATACAGCTTCCCGTCAGTTCCGCGCACCTGCCCATACAAAAAACCTCTACCATCTCCCAATTGCGGATTGTAATGCCCAAACTGGTAGCCATGATATTTCATCGCCATCAAAGGTTCACGGCCCTGAAATTTACCAAAGGCTTCAACAAAGTCTTCATTGCTTACCGATGAGGCATCAAGCCCAAATTGTCTCAATACGTCGTCATTTCGCCACCGCAACAGGTGCGTCGGAAACTCAGCCGCCGCAACGACATCGTAATAGTCATCACCCAAAAACTGTTCGATCGAAGGTTCGTAAGTGAGATTTAGAATAGGATTCACGGGGAGAACAAAGGAATGGAGGTGCATTAGAAATTATAAGCTAAAATATTGCATCCCCGTTTCAACTCCTGTTTTACATTTAATTTTGCTTCTTCATTTTAGGGGGGAAATGACAGATAGAAGCTCTTTCGCAATCTATCGAAAGAGCTATTAGAAACTATTAATTCCAACGAATCTGCGATCGATTAACGCCCTTCAAGTTCGCCGCTTCCAGATTTTTCACATCCCGCAAATCAACCCCTTTTAAATTAGCACCTTGAAAATCAGCCCCATTTAAATCAGCGCCCTGCAAATTGGCATAACTCAAATTTGCCCCACGCAACACCGCATGACTTAAATCAGTCCCCACAAAGGACGATCGCATCAAATTCGCCCAGGACAAATCAGCCCCCAAAAGCAATCCCTGATCAAATCTCGCCATCACACCATACACCTGAACCAAATGCGATCGGACCAGATTTGCACAGGTAAAATTCGTGCGATATAGGTGAGCTTCCTGAAATTCAGCCTCAAAAAAAACACTCCCCACCGCCTGACAATCCGCCAAATTTGTACCCCGAAGAATGGCATAGCTCAGGTGCGATCGGCTCAAATTAGCCCCATGGAAACTCGCATTCGCTAGATTGGCATCTCTCCATTCCATTCCCATCAAATTCGCAAACCCAAAGTCAGCATCCACCGCCTTAAAGCCTTGCAGTTCCGACCCGACCCAATTGGACTCAGTACAGTCTGCGCCCGTCACATCTAATTGGGTTGCAACAGTATTCAATAGATTTGCGCCGTGGAGTGTAGCTTCATTGAGTTGCACCTGGGTTAAATCACAACCTACCAAATCAGCATTCGTCAAATTCACCGCCACCAATTTGGTTTGTGTTAGATCCGATCGCCGCACATTCGCCCCAGACAGATCAAATCCTCGCAAATTCAGCCGAGATAAATCTGCATTTGATAAATCAATCTCTCTCAGATCAGACCGCAATGTCTGCCAAGCGATTGCACCCTGACGAAGGGTTTGCCAGTGCAATGGATGTGCCATGGTTACTCCCGCCGCATTTCATCGGGGAAAGGCCGCCCTTTAATGCTTGCTAAAATCGCCAAAATCCCCTTCTCCGCCGCCATAATATCGCGCTCCTGCCCACCCAGATACAATCGCCCAAAACTACCCACACAGGAAATTTGCAAAATATTAATCATGGCCGCTTTTTCTGCTTCGTTCGCCGCCAGTGCTGCATAAGCCGCAGGTTCAATTTCCAGGACGTAAAGCGTTTCGCCTGCGAGAATCATATTTCCTCGGCGGGTGCGATTAATCAGTTGTGTATGGTGAGCGGTAATGTTGCGAATGATTCGACTGGAAATGACGCGGGGCTTCAGACAGTCCGATCGCTGCACACACAAATAATTGAGAATTGCTTCGCCCGCTACCTGCACATCGCCCTGATTACTGCCATGGATTTCCATCAAGCCGTAAAGACGCTCAATGATCTGTACACCGGGACGAACCTGCGCGACTTTCAGAGAAATATCCATCATCTGGTTAATCTCAACCCCCGGCGACACCTCAATCCACAGTGATGTATCTCCCGGCAGCGGCAAAAAGCCCTGGGCTTCAGTCCCCAGGTAGGCTGCGTGCTGGCGCTGGAGACGATCGATATAGACGTAGCTGCGAAGGTCGATTCCCAAGGGACTGGCCAATGATTTCAAAAGCTTTAACAGTATAGAGGGCAACGGTCACTCATGCCAGTACACTGGAGTAAGAATCTCCAAGTCTGTTGTAATGGATCAACGCTCAGCATGGCCTATAGCAATTTCACGCTACGCAAAGTCAAGCAGGAGTTTGGGTTGACGATTCAGGAAAGAGAAAGCTTTTTGCCTGAGATTGCGCCGATCGTCCCTAGCGATTATTTAACCGAAACCCTACGGCGTAATTTGGCATTGGCGCTTGCTGTGGGAACGGAGAAGGCCCGTTCAGAGTTGTTAATTAGTCCAATCTTAGTGGAAGTGCGGGAACGATCGGGACGTGCGGTGAGTATCTTTTCTGGGACGGACTTTACGGTGGATGAGTCCTTGGGATTGAATGGAATTTGTGATTTTTTGATCAGTCGCTCTGAAGAACAGTTACTCATTGAAGCGCCTGTGATTGCGATCGTTGAAGCCAAAAAGGACGACCTCAATTCAGGTATGGGTCAATGTATTGCTGAGATGATTGCAGCGCAAAAGTTCAATGAGATGAGTGGAAATACAATTCAAGATATCTATGGAACCGTGACGACAGGCAGCACCTGGCGATTTCTGAAGTTGAATGCGAAAACCGTTTCGATCGACCTTACCGATTATCCGATTTCCCCAGTCGATCGGGTCTTAGGGATTTTAACGTACTTAGTTCAGGCAAATTAAATCGGCTGAATTATGCTTCCAAAATGCCAACCAGAACACCCATTACCTGAGCCAAATCATCCGGTATTCGATAGAGCGCAATATCCTGAGTAATCGTCTTCTTCACCGCATCTAAATGCCCAAACCGCCAAGCATCGCCGATCGTCACCGCGCCGTAGACACTTGCCAACTCCTGCGATTGCGCTAGAGCAATCAATTCCGCCGCTAATTGCGTAAACCCACGAGTCAAGTCATCCCGCTTCGCCTCAATCACCACCATACTCCGAGTCGAGCGCACCAAATAATCCAGGTTCCCCTTCAGCCAATCATTCACATTCAACGGGTACTCAATTCGAAGCTGCGCCTGACAATGATTTGCAACTTCCAGTAAAATAGGGGCAACCAAAGTCTCACGCCGAGCCGTTTCACTGGTCAACGTCACCACCATTAACGATCGCTCTAACCGAGTCTGCAACTCCGCCTCCCAACTCAAAACCGCCGTGGTCTTCGGCAACACTAGGCGCGCTGTTAGTAACTGATATCCAAGATCTGCCAAAATATCTTCTGGCTCAGCATTCATCTCGCAATACGATCGAAATGTATAGGAAGCGCCTTCTTGCAGGATTTTATACTTTGCCATAGAAATCAACGGTTATACATGAGAATTTGATTCTATCGTGCTTTCTGTGGAAGTGTGGCGATCGGGGAGTTGCATTGGGTTTTGGGCACAATTAGAGCGCAATAGAGTATTGGTCTATTTTTCGTGGTGTTTTGGGCACGGCAAGCCCCTACGATCCCTGAAATCTGGAACTGTATAGAATCGACCCAACTCGTGGAGAAAATTTCATGAACTACGACTTAATTAGCAAAATTGAAGCGATCGGTTTCGATCGCTTTCACGCCTACATCAAATCGATCGCCTCAGGTGACGGAAGCGTTGCTAGCCGAATGTCTTCAGGTCCCGGAGGAGCAGTTGGACCCTTCGATCGCCTCTCACCCAAACTCAAAACCCTCGGCAAACAAATCGCCGCAGAACTCCCAACCAACTGGGACGACGAAGCAATCACCCAAGCCGTAAAGAAAGAACTAGGACTGCAATGATCTTACTCCCCCAAAATTGGGGGGCGGTTCGCCAGAATCTCACTCACATCTCAAGACAGAATTATTCTTTTAGAAACTTGTATTATAACAACCGTTCGATATAAGATAATATCAGATTTTCACGCGCCCAAACTCCATGCCCAAAATCGTAGACCACGATCGATACCGCGCCGAACTGCTCGCGAAAAGCTTCGAACTCTTCACGAGTCACGGCTACGCCGCTATCACCATGCGCCAAATCGCGATCGGACTCGACGTATCCACCGGAACTCTCTACCACTACTTCAAAAACAAAGAGACTCTTTTTGAGCAGATGTTATGGTTCCGAGTCGAGCAAGGGCTGCGGGAATTTGGCGAGAAAATCAATCCATCGGACCCGATCGCCCTTAAAGTTCAGAATATTTTTGAGCAAGTTGGACTTGTACAGGATGAAATGTTTAGAGAATTGCTGCTATACATTGATTACCATCAACATCAACAACGCGGTGGAACTCACCACAGCGAAATCCTAATCAAGATCTTCAAAACCTTCCAGCCTGAAATAAAAAGTCTAATTGGTATCGATAATAAGGACGCTGCACAACTTTTATTTAGCAGTGTAGACGGATTGCTAGCAGCCCACATTTACAACTGTAACGTTGACTGGAAAGCACAAGGAAAAATGATTGGGAAACTAATGGCACTTTATGCCGAGGACGTAGCATGAAATTATCAAGTCTTGAATCTCTGAAAAAACCTTGGATCATTGGACTCGCCTCGATCGCAACCCTCACCGCGATCGGCACCAGCGCCTACGTCCTCACCCAAGCCAAACCTGATACAGCCCCGACTACGGCCCAATCTCTGCCGCCCCAAGTCGCAGCCCTCGGTCGGCTTCAGCCCGAATCTGAAATCTTGAAACTTGCAGCCCCATTGGCCCTAGACGGCGATCGGATTGCAGAGCTCAAAATCAAAGAAGGCGATCGGGTCAAAGCAGGGCAAATCATTGCAGTCCTCGATTCCCGCGATCGGCTCCTCAACGAAGTCACCCAAGCCCAAGAACAAGTCAAGCTTGCTGAAGCCAAACTCAACCAAGTCAAAGCCGGAGCAAAGGACGGTGAAATCAGCGCCCAAGGCTCCACGATCGATCGACTCAATGCACAGCAAACTGGAGACGTAGAAGCACAGCAACAAACCCTCGCAAAACTAGAAGCTCAAGCCCAAGGCGATCAAGAGGTTCAGCAGGCTACAATCGCAAAGCTCAAAGCTGAACTTAACAACGCCCGCGCCGAACTGCAACGCTACGAAGCCCTCAAATCCAGCGGAGCCATTTCCCAGTCGCTGCTAGAAACCAAACGCCTCGCCGCCGAAACTGCCCAGCAACAGGTCAACGAAGCGATGGCCATTGG
>JANMIS010000116.1:0-14645 GCA_031375925.1 Synechococcales cyanobacterium OTE_70_concoct_197_sub | reverse complement strand
CATGGTGCGCCGACCTCTCCGCAGGCGTTTTTGAGTTAAACCACTCAGGAGAGCCGATCGGAGGCCCATTTTTTTCAATTTCAAGGTTCCTGATTTGTGCATTCCTGATTACTGGGTCCTTGTGAAGCATCCCCTTTCTAGCCCTAACTTTACTCGCTAACTCTCTAGCCGATATTTTACCTGATTCGGTTAGCTTTCCTGCACTGTTCCGATGGTCAGCGCATTTCTTCTCAGCGCTAATGTAAGAGCCTTTCCCACCTTTCTTTCCGATGCAATGTTTCCCAGGTCGTTTCCCTGAAATCTTCCGGAGCACCTTTTTAGCGTCGAGGTGAAGCCCGTATTTATCCAAGGCTGACTGAACCAACTGCAAACTAAACATCGAAATACCCCGTCAAGTCAAACTGCCACCGAAGCACCCACCACTTAGATTTAAGCGATGCCGTCGTGTTCCGGTCCTGATCTTCTGAGAACGCGAACCGCACCGACACCACCCGAACGCCGATCGCCTCACACCGTGACCAATCAGTGATACTCCTTTTAATCTTGTGCCCTAGTCGAAACGCTTGTTGCTGTGAGTCAGCGATCGGCTCTGTGAATTGAATAATCTTGCCCATCAGCACCGAAGCCGTTTCCGCTGACTCGCCTTGAGTATGCAATCCGAACGGTTCCATCCCTGAATCCGAATCGACCACGCCGTTAATGTTATAGCCATTGCGCGATCGGTTAGGGTCCAATAAACCAGGCGATTGGAAGCCATAGTTACGAATGGATAGCCGATCGAAATCTGCCTGATACAAATTGCTTAGGTACGGGAACAGGCTATCTTCCAGCGTTTCGTGAATCGTGCCCATAGATTTCTAGAAGCGCAACATAGATTTTTGCGGGGATAGGACGAGATCCAGACTCATACCTACTCAGTGAAACTTGAGAGATCTCAATCAAGTAACGCGATCGTAATTGCAAGCACACACACTTCTGAGACAACCCCTCATGAGATAGTCTAAGGCTTTTTATTATTGTTGGCACGTGGGGGAGAATCGCTTGCAAAACAAACTCATACCGCAGTGGTATACATCAATTTAAACAGAAATATCTTGAGTAAATTATAGATTAAGAACTTTAGTATGAGTCCCTATGGCACTTCCCAAGATTGAGATCAAGCTGATCAACTCCACGGAGGCTTCGATCGAAGTCGGTGGGAGGGCGATCGGCAAAGTTACGGTGAAACTGCAAGAGCAGGAAACGATCGAGGGTGTTGATAACGCGATCGTTGTTCTGGGCGACTGCGAAAACTTGCAGACTGGCGGAACAACTGGATTTGTTTTTAGCCTAGTCAAGACTTTGGATAAACCAGTAGTAGCGGCTTCGATCGCTGAAGGAGTGCAGAAATAATGGCTATTGAAAAAGGTGCTTCGTTCGGGATTAAGGGCGGCGTTCGGACTCGTCTTGTCGATGCTTCTAAAGCATCCCTAGGATTCTTTAGTGTTTTGGTCTGCCCAACTGCAACTAGCGTTAAGGTTGATCCCTCTGACTCCTATAAGGAGATCGAAGAAACAGATTGCAATGCGAACAAGGTTATTGCACTCCGGTATATTGAGAAATCCTCCCTGAACCTGAATATGGAATTTGGGAACAGTAACCCAGAGCTTAAGATGTTGGCGATGGCCCAGCGTTTGATCCTGAAAGCTACTGATGCGGCGGTCCCCTACGGGCTTGCATACATCAATGCCCCGGATACTGCGACACCAACACTCGCAGCATCAGCAGCCGGAGTATACGGTATCGGCGTAGTTGCTGATGCCGTAGCAACTGGGGCCGTAATGATCAACGGGGTTTCTGAGCAGCTTACCCAATCTGCATTTGCGGGATTTGCTTTTAACAACATCAAATCTTTCGCGATCGGCGCTGATGGGGCAATCAAGGTATCCGCCGACCTGCGCGGCAAAGTAGTTTCGATCGGTGGGGCATTGCATACGATCGCAAACGTTTACGACACGGAAGGTGCAGATCAGGTCACAATCCTTCAGATTCAACATGATTTCATCGACACTAATCGAGTGATGTCTGTTTTTGAAGCTGAAATTTCGCTGGAACGATCGGGCATTGACCTAGGCGCACCGAACCAGTCCATGAAGGGATTGATTAACGGCGGGAAATACCGAGTGCGTGTATTGCCTCGCACTAACCGTTGCTAATCCGGTATGAGGGGGGAGGCTTTACAAAAATCCTCCCTTTGCGTGAAGTGGATCACGACAGCACGATCGAATTGCTTTTCGTCATTCAAAACGCATGGACAACCAACAGTCAAAACACATCGGCGATCGTTGCTGAGTTCTGGCAGATCATTGTTGCAATCTGCCGATCGGTCCCCACAGTGCCCGGTCTTAATTGGGATTTTGAGCAGTTGAGAGCCGACGAGCCATTGATTGAGGCGCTACTTCTTAGGCCAGACGGGACCATGCTAAAAATGCATGAATTTGAGCCAAAGCACCGTGAAGCACTTGATGCTATTGCCGATGAATCTCTTCCATTAATTCCGGAAAATCTACCTTTCCCAAGCGGCGGGAATCTTAAGGCCGATCGGATCGCTTCTTATCTGCATGGTACTGAATGGGGACCACAGCAGGTTGAAAGATTGTTCCAATGGCTAAGTCGTGAGGAACTGTCTTCGTTGATTTGGTCGCTGTCTGAGCTAGGGAATCCCGATCGAAGGATCGCCGAAGAGAAAGCTAAAATTGCTGAAGAATATGGCGACAGGCCATTCGACCCAACAACATTTATGAATGAGGAATGGTAGCAATGAAATGTACCCTCGAACTTTACGGAAAAACCTACAAATCGGCTGAGTTCACCGAGCGGCAAGTGAGCCTCTTCCTGGCAGCTTCAGCAGGCGCGACGGGAATTAATATCAAAGATCTGTTTGAGGAGTTGATGGGCGCTCAACAGATGCCCGTAAGAGGACTACGTGAGTACAACTCTCTAGAGTCTGCTGAGAAAGATTTGACGCTAGTACTGAAGCGGGTTTTCCCGACATTGGAACGATCGATTGAATCCATTGATACATCAGAGTTGATCGCGATCGTTAAGCCTATGCTGTTTGCTTTGGCAGGCGTGGAGGAGGCGATCGAAGATGACTCATCCCAAATTGCATCGCCGGAACTTGTTGCAAAAACCGCTTTTGAATCTGAACTGATTTCGCCATGGCTAACCCCGACCGATCTCAACTTTCCCCCAGTTATCGCAACTCTGACACCGCAAGAGCTGACGGCGATCGAATCGGCTGCGAATGATGTACCCCAATCGACTGAAGCGATCGAATGTTGGTATCAGTGGTGGCGATCGATCGTTGACGTTGGTGGCGAAGACATTGATGACGGTGATGCGTTTGAGATTCTTGCTGATTTTTCAAACGGACAATTCACGATCGATGATTCAAGCCGCATTGCGTCTGCATTGATGCCGTACTTACAGCCTGCGCCGGAACCGATCGCGGCGTAAACTCCTTCACTCCCATATTCTCCCTTCCAAGGGCATCCTCTTGTCGGGGATGCCCTTTTATTTTTTCCAATAGGCGATCGTCATGAATACTTTTGATCTAATCATTAATCTCGTTGTCCGGAATCAGGATGCGATCAAAAGTATCGGGCAGCAGTTGAAAGCGCTGGAGGCATTTCGAGAGCTATCAAAGATCGTCATCCCAGAGATCAATATCCCGGAACCAACGATCGTCAATGCGATCAAGTTCGGGAAGCAGATTCATGATGTTGCCCCAATTGCGACAGCCGTAGGAGAAGCCCTTGGGCCGACCCTTGTCGAGGGGTTGATTAACGCAACTGAAAGCCTTTCTCGGATGGCGCAATCTGCCACTGAGGTCGGGCACGTCTCTATTGGGGCAGACTTTGACCCCAATGATTCGATCGGGAAGGGTTTTGAGCGGGCAAGGGAATCAGCACGGGGATTCACTGAGGAACTTGGGCAAAATCTGTCTAGGGCGGCGAGGGAATCGGCAGAATCGATCGATGATGTCGCCGATTCTGTGTCCCGTGTCAAAGCGCCCAGTCAGGCCGATCGCCCTACATTCTCAGCGCCACAGATCTCTCTTTCTCCACAAGTCCTTGACGATACGATCGAGCTATTTGACGCAATCAAAGCCACCTACAACGTAACCAATCAGTTGGCTCAAGCTCTTGACAAGGCTGGTGGGTCAAGGTCTGGGCAGATTAACGCAATTGCTCAAGCCTTGGCGGGTGTGAGCAGGCTGGTTGGGGCCATTTATGGGGTTTCGGTCAATTTCAACGACAAAGAACTAAGAGCTATTGCGACTTCGATCGTAGGTTTGGTCAAGCCGCTCAAAGATGTGGGCATAGCTGCGATCGGATTCAAAGACTCAATCAGCATGGCGGGACTTGACCCGTCGAAGTGGATCTCCTCCTACGAAAAGGCCGCAAAAGATCTAACCGTGGTTCTGGGTGGGGTAGGCAAGGTTGCGATCGAACTGAGGAAAAATCTGAGCAACGCAGACGGGGATACCGCCTCAATCCTGAGTTTGCTGGACCTGAAAGAACTTCAAGCGGGGTTGGGGAACGCGAGTCAAAAAGCTGCTGAGTTCAAGAAGAGCTTTGACCTTAATGACATTCCCAAGACAATCCTTGCCACGGCAAAGGCTACCGATGAAGTTGCCCGATCGCTTCAAGCGGTATTCAACGGGAAAAATCCTTTCGAGAGTCAAAGTGATAACAAAGGACTCGAAATCCTAAAGGGCACGATCGGTCAAGTCGTCGAGAAATTCCGCGAACTTCAAGGGGTAAAACTCCCCCAACTCAACTCCAAAGATGCTGTACAACTGGCTCAAGCGTTAGGGACGACCTCGGATAAAGCCAAGCAATTACAGCAAGATCTGAACCTGCGGCCACAGTCGATCGTCACCGCGCTTAACGAATTGAATCGGTTCGGTTCAGTGAATCTTCCACTCAGAGAACAGTTCAAGATCTTGAACGCTGAAATGGGAATCACGAAGCAGCAGTTCGCCAAGCTGAAGGATTTACAGTCAGGTGGGGTTGAGAAAGCTTCCGTAAAACTGCCACAACAATTAGAACCGATCGCGTCAAAAGTTATTGATTTCGGACTAGGTAAGGTTGATGGTGATGCCAGGATTCTTGTTCAAACGCTTAGAGCCGTTTCAGAGAAGCTCCAGGAGATCAAGTCAGGGGTCAATTTCAAGCCACTGCCCACAAATGAAGCGGTCGCTTTCGCTCAAGCTTTAGGAACAACAGCGGCACAAGCTCGATCGCTGCAAAAAGATCTGAACCTGCCAACAGGAACGATAACCTCAGCGCTGAGTTCAATCAAGCAATTTGAATCTGTAAAATTGCCATTAAAAGAACAATTCCAGACGCTCAATAAAGAGCTTGGAATAACGAAAGACCAATTCGACAAAATTAAGCAGATTAAAGACCTTGCACCAGAAGACAAAACTGGCCTAGGTCTCGCGAAGACATTCGAGGGTGTAAGTAAGGTTGCGTTTGGCTACAACCAAATCACCACAGCAGTAGGAAGCATGGTGGCACGGGTGAACCCTGCCTATGCTGCGATGATTGGGGCGAATGAAGAACTCAATCAACAACTGCTCAAATCTGCGGCGACAATCACCGCGACATCTGTTGTCAGTGGGGCTGATGGGGCAAAGCTGGGGAATCTTGAATCGATCCGCGCCCTTCAACCTGCATTGAAATCGACAATCAGAGAAGTTGAGATCGCGACTCAAAGCCTTGTCGGTGTCACTTCACAGCAGACAAGCGAAGTCTTCAACGTCATCCTGCAAAACACTGGGCAGCTTAACGGGCAACTAAAAAGCGCAACGGATCAAGCCCAAAGATTTAAAGACCCACTTGATGCAGCCGCGAAACTTGCACCGGGGATGGTTGCCACCTTGGGGACGTTGGGGCTTCCTCTGGCGCAAGCGAGTGACGAAATCGGGAACCTGTTAAAAGGGGAGATTGACCAAACTGCCCAGGTTGCGAAATCACTCGGCATCACAAAACAAATGGTTGAGACTTGGAAATCACAAGGGACTCTTGTGGACCAGTTGACGAAAAGGTTTGATCCATTCTTAAAAGCAAACGCAGAAGCCTCACGATCGGTCAGTGGGATAACTTCAAACATCCAAGACATGTTTGAGATCATGAACCGGGAAGCAGGGAAACCTGTGACCGCACTGTACGTGGACGCCCTAGAGGGAGTTTACAAATACCTTCAGGCAGTGATGCCGAAGGTCCAAGAAGTCTTCACCAACATCATCCAGCAGCAAGTCACGACAATTCAGACTGTTGCTGGATCGATGAAGCCGTTATTTGACGGGATAATGACGGCGGTGACGGCACTTGCCCCGACGATCGAGCCAGCGATCCGATCGTCTTTAGGCTTGATTGTTGCGCTATTCAAGACGCTAGAACCTGTATTCGGGGCTGTTGGGCAAGTCATTGGGGCACTTGGGAAGGCATTAGCCGCAATGATGCCGTTCATCATCCAGGCAAACGCTATTTTCGGGGTCTTGGCTTCGACAACATTCAACATCGGCATTGCTCTAACTGCCCTTGGCGCACCGCTACAGATATTGGTTGCCGGGATTACTGCGGTAGCAGGGGCGATCGAGAAGATCGCGAAAGATCCGCTTGGGGGAATCCTGATCCAGGCGATCGGGCTAACCGTAGTTCTAGCCCCACTCGTCAACACTCTTCTCAGTTTGGGTGCCACGATCGCCGCTATTGGGGGTTTTTCTGCATGGTTGCCGGGGGCGATTGCGGGAATACAAACATTAGTAATTGTTGCGTCGAGCTTTCTTCCCTTTGGTGGGGCGATCTCTGCCGCGTTGGCGAAGGCCACTCTCGCTGTAAACAGTTTCTTCGCAGCCGTGATCGCGGGTGCGAAGCCACCGCTTTTAATCGACTTTTTGAAAGGGGCGATCGTTGAAATAGGGTTGTTTGCAAAAGCCATGCTAGCCAAGGCGATCCCTGCGACGATCGCGCTTGCGAAAGAGCTTGGGATATTTGCCGTTCAAATAATTCCCCGCGTTATTGCTGGATTCGCGGCAATGCAGACGGGAGGCATCACAGCCGGATTCGCAGCATTGTCCGCAGGTTTACCGATCTTGAGTGGTGGATTTGCGGGATTAGCAGCAGCAACGAATTTGGCAGCGGCAGCGGCAACAAAGCTGCTCTTGGCATATGGGCCACTTTTGGTTGTCGTCGCAGCGGTCGGAGTGACACTACTGGCTAAAAGTGCCAAAGATCTTGCTGATGTGAATCAAGAGCTTGAGGATGTCTCGAAAACCAATAACGCGATTTCCGACGCGGCTCTGAAAACTACCGAGAAGCTGAAAAAGCTCCAAGAGGCCCAGTCAAAAGGGGGGCTTTCTGCCGCACAAAAAAACGAGCTTAAAGACGCTTTGTTCGCAGGAAAGCAACAGATCGCATTAATTGACGATCAGATCGCAGCGAACAAAAAGCTTAGGGAAGATTCCCAAAAACGAGGTGCGAATGAGGAACAGTTGAGCACCTTTGACCGATTGATTAAGGACAAAGAGCGCGAAAAAGAGGCGCTCTCCAAGTTGGCCAATGAGATCAAGATTGCATCTCAACCGCTGGCAGAATTGGGGACAACATCTGAGCAAATGGCTCAAAAAGTCCGATCGGCCACACGGTTGATTGAAGCTGGGGTGGGCGACCCAACCAAGTACGCAGCAGCAGCGAAGGAACTCACCGGATTACTCCAGAAACAAGTTGAACTAGGTCAAACCACCGCAGACGAAGCGGCGAAGCAGCTTGTCAACCTAAAAAACAATACGAAGCTCGATTACGAGTCACAGCTTGCGGCAAAAGAGGCGATCGTTAAAATCTACAGCGATCGGTTTGCAAAAATCGACGAACTCCAGTCGTCCGGCAAGCTGTCAAATTCGGCTGCGGAAGCTGAGTTGCAGCAGGTCCAGCAAAACACTGATCTAGAAGTTAAAACCCGTCAGGAAGCCGGGAAGAAAATCATCGCCCTTCGCAAGGAGACAATGGAGGCTGAGCTTGCTGAACTTGCGGCAGGAACCGCCAAGATTGAGGCGCAGAAGGCACAGGGGACGATCGGCGAAGCGGAAGCAGCAAGACAGACCTCTGCGATCAAAGTCCAAGAATCGCAGAAGCGATTAGAACAACTGAAGAAAGAGGCGGATCTTGAGACTAACCCAGAGGTAAAACGCAAACTCGTTGCCGATGTCCAAAAGACTGAATCTGAAATCACGAAAATCAAAGCTGACGAAATCAACCGCCGAAACGCTGAACGGTTGAAAGATTTCGACGAACAAGGAAAGATCTTACAGGCTGAGCTTGACACTGGCCGGATTAGCGAGGAAAAGTTCAACGAGGCAAAGAGAACGATCGATAAAGCTCAAGCCGCTGAAGAGATCAAGCAATTGACGGAAAAACTGGGTAAGCTTAAATCGACCGACAAGGAAGGCAGAGAGGCGATCAATGCTCAGATTGCCGAAGCTGAATCGAAGCGTGAAGCCGCACGAAAGGCCGCTAATGAAAGGGAAATTGCGGCACTAGAAAAAAATCTTCAAACGCAACTCGCAATGACGAATGCCTATGAGTTGCAGCGGCAACTCTTGGTAGCGCAAGGGTTGAGGGAAGGTAGCATCTCGAAAGAAAAAGCTGATGTAGAATCGGCTAGAAGTGCTAAAGCTCAAGCTGAGGCTGAAGTTGATGCGGCACAACAGCGACTTGATAAACTTCGATCACTTGCTCCACCGTCACAAAACGAATCAGAGTATAAAGCCTTCAAGCTAAAAGAACTTGAGCTTGAAGGGAAAATATCAAAATCCAGACTTGATAGCCTCTCAAAGAATTCCGCAATTGAGAATGCTCTAGTTGCGGAATTAGCTGCCGCAAATCAAAAAGCAAACGAAAAAATTCAAGCGGCAAGAGAGGCGTTTAGAACAAGACTTGGCGAGGAAGAATTGCAAGCCCTAAAGAAAAAGGGCTTTGATCTAGAGGAGATCAATAGATCAATCGCCAGCAAATCGCTGTCGCAAGATCAAAAAGATGCTGACGCACAGTACAAGGCAAAGCTTGACCAAATAAACAAATTAAAAACGCTAAGGCTTGAGGATGATTTTGAGTTTCAGGGCGAAAAGTACAAAGGCGAAGATCTTTCCCCAGAATTCCGTAAGGAAGTTGAGCGGAAATTACAAAAAGAACTCAGTGACATCAACCTCCAGCGGATCAGCCTGGAGAAGAAGGCGCTTGAGGAGCTTCGTGCTGAGAAGGTCCGTCAAATTGAGCTTGAGTCACAGAACAGTATCAATCCATTACAGAAGAAGATCGACCTTCTAACTCAGCAAAAAACAATCCTAGAGCAACAGAACGCGCTAATCAGTGCCCAAGACCGCCTAGAATCTGCGTCGTTCAACTTGGCTAAACAGCGCACAGGGTTTGCGATCGAAGATGCTAAAGCGGCCAAGGATGAACAGCTTGTCAAGCAACTTGAAACACAGGCAGCGAGCGATCAGCTCACCTTCACGCGTCAGCAAAATATAAGCAAGATTGAATCTGTCAAACTGAGTATTGAACAGAGAACGATCGATACTGAGATGGCTCAGCTTAATGCTGAGATTGCCACGATTCAAAGCAAGGCAAATCTAGAAAAAGCGATTGCCGAAGGGAAGTCCAAGGAGGTTATTGAGGCTTTACGCCGTGAAGTTGCACTTCGGGGAAAACAAGAAGATCTGGCAGGGAAGGCTGTAGAAAATCAGAAGACGATCGGAGGGAAAGAACTCCGAGCCGCACAGATTGAGGCCCAAACCGCCGAAGAGCGCGACATTAGAGCATTAAACAAAGCTGGCGGAAACCAAAGTGCGCCAATCGTACCCACTCAGTACATCCCAGGGCAAGGAGCCGATCGATTTGAACGAAAGAGTCAAGCAACCGACAAGCCATCTGAGGCAGAGAGCAAAGCGGCTGAACGGTTAGCTGATGCAATTACGCGATCGATTAATGGTGAAGCTCCCAGAAAAGTTGGGGCAGACCAACCGATCGGACCAAAGAAAGCGTCCAAGCCTGAGACATCAAGAGATCCCCTCGCCCCTTCCGGCAACATTCCAGAAGGGCAAAGACCCGATCGAATTCAGCCGGGAACGCCATCGGACCCTGTGAAGGGAAAAATCGACTCCTTACCAGAAGCTTCAAAGGTTGCAGCGAAAAGTCTCCAATACTTTTCTGACAGCGTTAAAAATGTTGGGGGTTTGGGTGTTGCTGATTTTGGGAAGGCGTTGGATGGGGCAGCGGTCGCAGCGAATAAATTTGCTGCACGCTTGGAAGGATCGCAGGTTCCGTCGCCAATAGGGGCCAACCCGAACGCCCCACAACCTGAGCAGAGGCCTCAACGATCGGCGGGTGCTGACCCAGTAAGCAATGCTATTAATCCACTGACTAGCGCTGTACAGTCGAATACTCAAGCGCTTAAAGATGGCGGAACCAAGCCGGGTCAAACCATTGACGGAGGTCAAGCCCAACAGAATCAGGTTATAGGAGGTGGGCAGATCCAGCCGAATCAAGTCGTTGGCGGAGGAGTCTCAAACCCACCGATCGATGAAGCCACCAAAAAGCTAGAGGCCGAAACGGCCACTGCCGCAGACTCTAACAAAAAACTGGGGGAGTCATCCACCACCGCAGCCAACGCCATCACAAAACTGACCACCTCATTTCAGAGTGCCACTCCGGGCATACCTATCCCCGCTCGCTTTACAGGCGGTCCGGTTAGTGCGGGGATGACTTTTACAGGCGCAGAGATGGGGCCAGAGTTAGCCCGTTACGAGGATGGTTCCTACGACATGTTGATGCAGCCGGGAATCTATAACCTCAGCAAAGCCGCTCAAATCATCCCAGCCCACGAAACTCAACAGATACTCCAAAACTCTTCGATGATGTCAAACAGCACGATCGTCAATGCCGGGGGCCTCATCGACAATTCCGACGTAATCCATGAGCTTCGACAACTCCGATCGATCATCACCAACCGTCGCCCCATGGTCAGCAATAACGTCACCTTTGATCGCCCTTCATCCGATGGAACCGATCGCGCTTTTGCCGAATTTAGTAGGATGTTAGTGAGGGCGATCTGATTATTCTCCCTCAAAAGTCGATCGCTGAAACCGCCTATTCTCGTTGGGTGTCCGATCGCTGAAACCCGCATTCTACCGTGATATTCACAGACTGAAGCCGCGATTTAGGTGAGGACTCTTTTTCTTATTCTTTTCTTTTAACGAGGGAAGAGAAAACTGACTCTTCCCTCGTTAAACATTTACAAAATAATAAAACACCCTTTTAAAATCGCTTCGGCAGTCTGTGAATATCCATACTGAGACGAGCCTCTAATCTATACTGTGCAAGGGTTCTAACGATCGGACATGATTGGGCCATGTATTAGAACGAACTACGTATTTCTCGATAGATGAACGCACAGCAAAAAGCCCCAAGAAAATTCACTTTCCTTAGGGCTTTCGTTCGAGTATTATGGAGTTACCAAGCAACCAAATACGCCGACGCATAAGAGCATTATATCTCATGACGAACTCAAATTCAACGCCACATCTTCAGTACGCACGATCGCTCACCTTCGATCAGATCGTCGCTCATTTGGAATTTATCGGCAACAGCTTTTTCTTCGGAGCAAAGAAGGCTTACAAGGGCTTTAGGAAAGTCGATTGGGAATGGTTGGCAGACGCAGTGAATTTCCAGGATCTAGAGGCTATTCAGGCTGTCCCCCTGTCCATGAAGCAGATGGCAAAGCTCGGGAAATTCTCGACGCAGAAGTACCGCACAATCCGCCACAACCTAGAGGCGATCGGATGCTTCACTGTCGAAGCCTCAGCCCCTCGCCAAGGCATAAAGCAGCCCGTCACCCAACTGTTGGGGATTAACTACCGGATGCTGGTGGAGATTATTCGGGCACTCTACGATCGGGTCCAAGTAATCATGGTGGACTTCGAGAGCCACCCTCTGTTCCCGCGTCATCAGTTTGCGTTTCTCATGCGTTGGCATACAAAGGTCTTCGGATTCCGCCCGGACGATCGAGAGCGCACCGACGAGATGAAGGCGCTGGCCCTAGGCGATCGTAACGAGTATTGGCGGAGAACCTTGTACCATGAGCAGTTCCAAGATTTTGCGAACAAAGTAGAGGCTGAGAAGCTGCACTCTTACGGCTGGTCTGAGGAAACGAGGCAAGACGTTCGACAGGTGTTGGCCTATCCTGAGATCTTCCGGTTTGAAGAGTGGAACAGGCAGTGTCCCGATGTCTCCCGGTTAAGCCCCGAAGAATTCGCCCTGACAAGCCGTTTAAGGATGGCAGTTCTCATGCTTCGGGCATTTGAGCAAGATCCTGAATCTGTGATGTTCCGATGCACGTTCGATTGGACATTCAAGAGCGATCGGGCAATCATCATCGAACATAGCAAAGCACTTCTCGCCCAGTTGAACGCGGCGCTTGATTACGCAATGGACCCTGTTAATGGGAGCCGCAATGGTCGTCCGATCGAACACGCTCATCAGTGGGCGTGGGAGTTTGCGAAGACTAAACTGGTAGGCTAGCCTTGAATTGCTTTGATGTGTTGAACGGTTAAACTTTGGAGGCGATCGAGCAAAGGAAGGCCGATCGGCAGGATCGTCGATCATGAAATCCTCCCTGAAACCCGCCGTTTTAGAGATATTGAGCTGGAGACTTATGGGATTTACGTTAAGAGAGATCGACTGGATTGGAGATAGGTATTCAGCTTGGGTTACATGGATTTTAGCGGGTGTTGAAGCCAGGATTAATCATTATATTCAATGTGGGGATATCCCCAAGGACTGGATGGATCGGTGCCTTCCAGAGATAGATAATCCAAAAACAACAGGACTGTTTTGCCGTGGCGAGGCGGGTGAAACAGTCGTAACTCAAAAATACGAAGAGCTTTTTGCCGCAGCAGGCAAGCACCCGCTATCGATGACGGATATCTTGCTTTACCCATCCGGTCAAGACATCCAAAAGGTCAGAGATTGCTACAGCATTTTAACCCTAGGAATCGCGTGTCTCGCTTTTGCGGAAGGAGGGGTTGATGTGTTCGGGTGGAAATTGGAGGCGAGTTTTGACGAGGATTAATTGGGCTGGTCGAAGGCTTGGGAAACTTGTAGTTACGGGGGAAGATATCTTCCGGCCAAAGTTTGGATCTGGAATTAGACAGAAGTGGGTTGCGGTTTGCGACTGTGGGGCAGTGGCAACGGACTTAATTGACAGCCTCAAACGACGCAAGCATTGCGGAAATTGTGCCGAACTGAGACCGCCACACCCGCACAAAAAGCCGACGCCTGTAGGCCAAAAATTTGCAATGCTTGAGTGTATTGGCGTCGGCGACATGGTGCGAACCAAGGCCGGACAGTCCTACAGAGCCTATATTTATCGATGTGATTGCGGCAATGTAATCCATAAAAACCGATGGGATATTGAGCGCAATGGGCAACGATCGTGCGGATGCCTTGGCCGAGATCGAGTCGGGCGTGTCAACAATGCCCGTAAGAATGGAGTTCCCCCAACCCCCGTACCTTTGCCACCAGAAGTCACAGAAATCATCATTAAATATCTGAGATATACAACCCATGCTAAATGGTTTGACGGCGCAATCAATCACGAAGAAGAGGATGCGCTTATGGAGGTGCTTACGCGGGTTGCATGGACAATCACCTACCGCAAATCTCAAGGGATCGAATTTACCGAATATCACGAAAAAAAGCTCATATTAAAACATTTTTACTTCACGAAATTGCAAATAAAACAAGGTGACAAAAGATATGCCCGATGCCCGTCTTTGCAGTATTATAGGAAGGATAAAATGGAAAAAATAGGTAGCCAAGTGACCAACAAAACATTTGATATTGAGCCAGTAATTGAGACACTGGCGGATACTTTTTATGGGAAACGACCCAAGAAATTCAAACGTTGTTAAGCAAAAGAAGGGCTGATGGTTGACACTCTCAGCTCTAAAGAGACTGAGATTCTGCTGACAGGGGTTTAACCGTAGGACTTGCCCACAGTTTTATCCTCGCTACGGTTGTCAAAGACCGTCTACCCACTCTGCTTAGATCTAAATCTAAGTTAGAGGCTACTTTTCTCAAGATATTGGCAGCGCCGTTAAGGTCTGCATTAATTCTTGAACCATCGACTGACTGATACAAGCCACGTTTAGCGCGCTTACCCGATGCTTTCCACCCTTCTGGCTTTTCGCCATACTTGGGTAGGGAGTCTCCATCAAGAAAACTTGCCTTAGACGTATAGTGTCCGAGAACGATTGATGACTGTAGATGACTGGCAGAACAAAGTTAGGGGATTTATTGATGAACTGCTGGCAGAACAAGGGGACTAAAGTTCCGCGAGTCGCTTCCCTCCCAGGTCTAAAGACGCTGGGTTTCCCGCATCCCGAGGTAAATTCATGAGAACGGAAAATTCTACCAAAAACTTGGGATCAGGGCCTCCCGTTACAATCCCACAGATGCCGTCCACGAGGCTGAAAAGCGGCTCCTGATTAAGAAACACGATCGCATCGCAGCTTAACCCCTCACCCACAAAGAAGC
>JANMIS010000114.1:0-2413 GCA_031375925.1 Synechococcales cyanobacterium OTE_70_concoct_197_sub | reverse complement strand
GCGATCGCAGGGGAAATTGAACGTCCGGGGGCTTATTCCCTCACGAGTTCCACGGGGGAGTCTCCGGTGCTGAGTCGGGCGATTCAGCAAGCGGAGGGGATCACCCGATCGGCGGATTTGCAACAGGTGAAGATTCGGCGGCGGACGGCGGGGGGTGGCAATGAAATCATTACGGTGAATTTATTGCAGTTAGTGCGATCGGGTGATGCGCGTCAAGACATTCGGCTTCGGGATGGCGATAGCATTCTGATTCCGGTTACCAATACACCGGATCTGTCATTGACGCGGCAGTTGATTGCGACGAATTTAGTCAGTCGCAATTCGCGGGCGATTCAAGTGGCGGTAGTGGGTGAGGTGCTGCGTCCGGGACCGCATTCATTAGGAAATACAAATAGCAGCAACAGTAGCACCAACAATAATTCGGGAAATACCTCAATTACTAACCCCATTGCCACCACAATCCCAACGTTAACCCAAGCGATTCAGCAGGCGGGAGGAATTTCGCAGCTTGCGGATATTCGGAATGTTCAGGTGCGTCGCCAGACTCGCTTTGGAACTGAACAAAAGATCACAGTTGATTTTTGGAAGCTTTTGAAGTCGGGCGATTTGCTGCAAGATATGCCATTACAGGAAGGCGACACGATCGAAATCCCGACGGCCACTGCACCGAATGATGCTGAAATTACGGCCTTAGCGACGGCTAGTTTTTCACCCGACAAGATGAACGTCACGGTGGCGGGCGAAGTTGAAAGACCCGGCACGTTGGTATTGGCTCCAAATACAACTTTGAATCAAGCGGTCTTAACGGCTGGAGGCTTTAATCGAAATGCGGTCAAAAACTCTATTACGTTGGTGCGCTTGAATCCCAATGGAACGGTGACGAAACGAGATGTAGCTTTCGACCTATCCCAAGGCGTGAGTGAGACTAACAATCCAGCCCTTCGCAACAATGACATTATTGTTGTGAAGAAAACAGGATTCGCGGTCTTTTCTCAGGGGCTAAATGATGTTGTATCTCCTTTTACGGGGATCTTTAGTATTTTCAGGTTATTTGGTGGAAGGTAGGCTAATTTTTGTGGATGCTGTTAGACGCTTAGATTAACTTGAGATTAATTTCGATCGCCCTTATGTTGTGAACAACATGGGGCGATTTCTCATTTAATGTTTAGACATTTTGTTATGAAGGTGACTTAATTGTTAAGTCTGCTTTTTATAATGCCTTAAATGCGTCTCATTCTTGAAGACTATATAAAAAGACGTAGATCTTTGCTCCGATCGCCATCGCCATCGTTGATAATACTGAACATACAAGGGTGCAATTAAGTTTGAGCTTACGAAAAAATACGAGATTTAAAGTGATGGTTTGTATCTTTTGGATGCCTTTTTAAATCGATCGAGTCACTTTAACAGACAGTATTAGACTTTAAAATGCTCTCTCAGTCCCTAATTAGCTTCTATGAAAATTGCCCTAGTTCACGATTATTTAACCCAAAAAGGTGGAGCAGAGAGAGTCTTTGAATTGCTTTGCCGACACTTTCCGTCTGCTGATGTTTTCACTTCTCTTTATGATCCTCAAAAGACGATCGATTTAAGCGATCGTCTTGTTAAAACTACTGTTCTGCAAGGCGTTCCGGGTGCGACAAAATATTTTCGCATGATGGCTCCTTTTTACTATCCAGCTTTTAGAGCTTTGGATTTACAGGAGTATGATTTAATTATTAGCAGCAGCACGAGCTTCGCGAAAGCAGTTCGAAAAAGAGAGGATGCTTATCATATCTGCTTCTGTCATAATGTGACTCGCTTTCTATGGGATACTCAGACCTATCTTCGTGAATATGGCGATTATCAAAACTTTTATCCTTTTATTGAGAAAATCTTTCGCGTTATGCGCGAACAGGACCTAAAATATTCCCAAGGACCTGATCTTTATATTGCTAACTCTACAACAGTTGCTCAACGCATTCGATCGACTTATAAAAAGAATGCGATCGTGATTAATTACCCGATCGAGGCGAGTCAGTTCACTTTTTCTGACCAAAAAGATGACTACTACTTAGCTTCGGCTCGAATGATTAGTTACAAGCGTTTAGATGTAATCGTTGAAGCCTTTAACTGGCTAGGCTGGAACCTGAAAATTACAGGAGATGGCCCAGAACGGGATAAATTGAAGGCTCAGGCAATGGGCAATGTAGAGTTTCTCGGTCACGTTTCTGATGGAGAACGCAAACAGCTAATGTCGAATGCAAAGTCTGTGATTGTGGCTGCGCTGGAAGACTATGGGCTGGTGCCGATCGAAGCCAATGCCAGTGGGACGCCTGTGATTTCCTACGGTGCGGGCGGCGTGCTCGATACCCAGATTCCAGGGACGACGGGATTGTTTTTCCGCCGTCAGGCTCCCGTGTCGTTGCAGGCG
>JANMIS010000072.1:0-1152 GCA_031375925.1 Synechococcales cyanobacterium OTE_70_concoct_197_sub | reverse complement strand
CGTCGGCCCTGATTATTCTGTAAGAGATTGCGAATCAGGCTGGTTTTTCCGCTGCCGAGGAAGCCTGTGATGATCGTGACGGGAATTTTTGCGGCCATGAAGATATCTCAACGGGGAAGTTTGTTCATCCTCTTAGAAATCCGGTTCATCCGTCAACTGTTCGATCAGCAACTCGACCTGCGATCGGCGCTCTCCTAAGAACCGATCGCACTCCTTGAGGTAGCTCGCGGCGACCCCGAACTGCTCAAACACATCATTAAGGCTCATGGTGCCAGATTCCATTAAGTCGAGGATTTCTTCTACTTTTTCGACGGTGGCTTCGTAGTTGAGAGCTTCAGTGGCTTTGTCGCTAGGGACTTCGGTGGCTTTGGGTTTACGAGAGACGGGCATGGTTTATTTCTCCTAATAATTAATTGACAGTATGACGAATCGCCCCCTAGCCCCCAATTCTGGGGGAACCGGAGTGGTCACCCAGAATTGGGGAGTTGGGGGGCCGATCCGGGTGTATTTCTGTAATCTGCGCGATCGCTTTCCCTTGACCCAGTTGAATTTCAACAGTTTGACCTACGCTTAACGCATCGACCGATCGCACCACATCCTGATTGGCTCCGGAATTGGATAACTCTGCTCTCACAACCGCATAACCGCGCTCCAAAACAGCATGGGGATCAAGGGCGGTAAGTTTGGTTTGGAGCCGATCGTGGGTGGCCTGAGCGGTGGTGAGTTGCAACTGAATAGATTGGATCATCTGCTGCTTGAGCCACTGGAGCTTCTCTTGGGCTTGCTGGAGTTGGCGATCGGGGCGAATTAAATGTAAACGACGCTGTAGGGTTTGAAGCTGGGTTTGGTGCCGATCGAGGACGGCGTTCATAATATCTTGGGCTAAAATCGCCCGCTGCAAGTGCTGCATCGCGAGATCCGTCAAATCTGGAACGACCGTTTCGGCGGCGGCGGTGGGGGTGTGGGCAGCGTAGTCAGCCGCGAGATCGGCGAGGGATTCATCGCGATCGTGGCCAATTCCAGAGATCACAGGAACCGGGCAGGTGGCAATCGCCCGCACCACCCGCTCATCGTTAAAACAAGCCAAATCTTCGACCGCCCCACCGCCGCGAGCCAAAATCAAAACCTCAGCACGACCGTCTGAAATCACCC
>JANMIS010000057.1:0-3209 GCA_031375925.1 Synechococcales cyanobacterium OTE_70_concoct_197_sub | reverse complement strand
TCCGGGAGCAACCGCAGAAGAGGGTTTAAAGCTTGTTAACTTCGCATCTGCCACCAAAGGTCCGATCGACTCTTCAAAACGCTGACCATCCGGAATCGTTGTAAACTGCTCCTTGACCCAATCGGGGCAACTTGCAAGTTTGGTCCGCTTTCCTTCAAGAATTCCGGCGTTATTCCGTTTGATCAATTGGTTAAGATCCAATAGAAGCGTGTCCATGTTCTTTGGCTGAGCAAACAAAGACAACACTTGCTGACGCTGTTGTTCAACTTGGGCTAAACGAACTTTCGCCTTCTTTAAATCAGCTTCAATTTTTTGCGTATCCGCAAGCTGAGCCTGCTTTTCCTTAACCTTCGCATCCAGCGCTTCGGTCTCAATGCGCAATGGATCAACAAAGGTCATCCAGCCATAGACCGCCGCCGCCAAACCCAGCACACCCAAGCAAATCCCACTGATCATGGGCGTAAAGGTAATGCCAAAAGCACTCGGGTAAGTCGGCCCGCTATTAAAATCGCCGTCTGGCGGATTGAAATCTCCACTCATGCTCATGGTTTTACTCCCTTACTCTTGAGCGCTTCTACGCGAGTCACAAGACCCACCGCGCCTTTACGATCGAGTTCTCTTAGCAATTCAGAAGTGGGAATATCCGACAACTTACTTTGCACCGTGAACGTTACTTTTCCAGGCAACTTAATGAGCTGGTTATTATTGTTCTCTTTCTTCTCTTGACCAGGCTTTACCGGAAGCTCCACAGCCTTAGGCAATGAAACAGCAGGTAGGGGTTTAGGCTCCGATCGGGCAGTATCAATAATCCGTGTCTCTTCAGGCTTGAGGAAATTAGATTTCTTCAGAATCACCAAAAGATCATTCACCTGATCAAAATCATTTGCTTCACCCTTAATGGTGATATCTGGCGTATAGATTGGGTTGCTGCCCGCAGCAGCAGCGCCACCCGCTGGAGCAGATTGAACAATGGACGCAATCTGCACTCCGGGCGGTAGGCGCTCTCTAAGATCCTGCGACATGGCGGACCATGGTTTGATCTGATTGAACACCGTGGCCAATGCCTTGATTTCACCTTCAGCAGCGGTGACTTTCTTCTGCGCCGCCGCTAGCTCCTTGCGTTTTGCTTCGATGGTTCCAAGCTGAGCATCTAGCTTTACTTGCTCGGCTTCCAGGTTACCCTTTTGCCAATTAAAGTAAAGAAAGGCCCCGCCCGTAATCCCCAACAATGCCAACAATGCCGCCGCCCCTGCATAAAGCGGGAACGGGCTTTCAGTGCCGCCACTACTCAAGCGTCGCCCGCCACCCCGCGCAGCCGCAGCCGCACCAGGCTTGAGGTCGGGACGATCGTTCAGAAAATTAATATCTAGATTAAACATTGTGTCCTAAGCCTCCCGTAATCCCAGACCAAGTACCACACCCAACCCCGGTCGGAGGCTAGGGGATAGGTCAGCCGTGGTTTCTAGCCCGAGCGTTGCCACAGGGTCAATGAGGCTACAAGGTAGACTCAAACGCTGGGTGAAAAATTCATCCAGTTGACCAATGGCCGCTCCGGGTCCAGCGAGGAGCAACTGCGCCACTTCGAGATTTTCACCTTGATTGGTGTAAAAATCGATCGATCGTCGCAATTCATCCGCCAGCTCTCCCAAAATCCGCAGCATGGCCGCCGTTCCAGGGTTACCGCCACTTGGGCGACCCGACGCATCGACATTCAGCGGAATGGTCATCCCCTGAAGCAAATCAATGCTCCGAGATGCCGGGAGATTCATTGCTCTCGATAAAGCGCTTTGAATCTGGAAGGTTCCGATCGGCACCGTCCGTGAGAACTGAGGCACGCCGTCCACCGTGATGGAGATTTCGGTGCTTTCAAATTCAATATCAACGATCGCCACCGCTTCGCTCGACCCAAACTGCCGAAGCTGTTCACGAATCGTCCGAATCAATGAGAAACTGCTGATTTCCAGCACATCCAAACTCAAACCCGCCTGCTGGAAGGTTTTGATATAGGAGTCGGTGATTTCTCGGCGGGTGGCGACGAGAAGAACCTGCACTTTTTCAATGCCATCTTCATCGACGAATAAGCCGAGCTTTTGATAATCGACATCTGCTTCTTCGCGGGGGAAAGGCAGATAGAGTCCCGCTTCTTGATTGAGAACCATATCGCGAAGTTCACGATCGTCCAACTCAGCCGGAACTGGAATGATGCGAGTAACCGTATCTCGACCGCCGTGAATGGCCGTCGCTGCTTGCTTTGCCTTGATTTTATTCTCGGCAAGTGCTGATTGGATCAGCTCTGCCATAGCAGCTTGATCAACAATCTGCCCTTCTTGGAAAATGCCTTCAGGTACGGGAACGGTTGCATAACTTGCAAGCCGCACCTTCTGACCCTGACGGCGCAGTTGGGCAATGTTGATGCGATCGGGCGATAGCTCAATGCCAACGCCCTTCGATCCTTTTGAAAATAGACCTTTTAAACCATTAACCACAGCACTGACAATCCAAGATGAATGAGGTTAAAACCGACAAAACAAGCGCACATAGCCATCACTAAGTCAGAGAAAAGTCTCCAGTTCAGGATGATTATTCGATAAAAATCGATCGTAAGCGCTACTGAATAGTACACAACGGATTCAAAAGTGGATAACTGTTTTTAATAAAAACCGTCGATTCACGACAAAATCATGAATCTCGCCCCTTTTTTTAACCTTGAATTTTGAGTTCAAGCGTCGTGATTGCCTTCATCTGTGACAGTTTGCCCAAGATGAACCCCAGAAAAACAAAGGAGATTACGAGGAATTTATGGCCTATGAAAAGCCCTAAAAAAGTATTTAAATAAATTGAAAATACTACCCCATAAGCGATAGTACATAAAATTTTCAAAAGCGCACGACTTTTTTTGAAAACTGATCAGATTTTTTCCACTATTTCCAAAATCACAGATCAAGTGATCAGAAATCCTGATCACTTAAGAGAAATTCGATCGTTGTAGCTGATCATCCCCAGACCATCGCAGGCCAAGTTGTCCACAGAAAAATTCCCACCGCCACGATCGCCAGCACAAATTCAATCAAATTGCCGACCAATGAACCTAAGCCGATCGCGAGACAAACCTTCCCAGATATCTTAAGCCGATCGCCCAATGCCAAATCCCGACGATACAAAAACTCACCCACAAAGCCGCCCATCAGACCGCCCACCAAAATCCCCAC
>JANMIS010000052.1:0-1652 GCA_031375925.1 Synechococcales cyanobacterium OTE_70_concoct_197_sub | reverse complement strand
GTAAATTGGGCCTGTAGTTCAACCCCACTCCTCAAAGAGTCTGCCCCCATCCACTGATGGGTGTAGGGCGGTGCCGCAACATCCTGGGAACGGGTCGCTGTCGTCCCTAACAGCACAATTCGATCGCGGAACAATTCCTTCGGCACCTCCCCGTTCATCAACGCCTGCAACGTCACCCGGCGAAAGGGCATCGTCCCTCCCCGAAAATTAACCAACACCTGATAGGCCCCGGCATCCGCCCCCACATAAGGCCCGTCATCTCTCTGAAACTGCCGAAAGACACCTAAACCCAACTGTAGATCGGTGGAATTCAGAGAAGCGGGCTTCCCAAAGATTTTCTCTTTTGCCAAATAGGACTTGGCCAGCTTTAGTGAAAAACTTTCACGAATAAAGGCCCCTTTCTCCGTCTTCCAGTAAAGAAAAGACCGTCGTACGCGCTGATCTGCATCTAATATAATGTTGTTGAACCCTACCCGCTGCGCTTTAGTCAACATCAAGGGTGGCGCTACAAAGCTACCCGTCTGGTCCGAAAGCTGTTCAATGCCGATCACATTTGAGTTTGCCTGTAGAAATGAGGAGAGACGATCGGTTCCCGGTGGCACAGCTAGGTCTCGGTAAAGATTGAGACCAATTAGTCGCGGTTTTGCCGCTTGAATACGGCTCAACACCTCAACTAAGCGCTGATCAGACATGGCCCAGCCGTCATTTTGGCGCACGTCATTCTCATCAATGCCCACAATCACGATGCGCTCGTCCGTTGCCTCTGGTACGCGCCACCTGAAAAACTGATCTATCACACCCAACTCGGCTCCCTGCAAGCCTGAAAGCGATCGTACGACCAAGACCAAAGCTGTTACAACAGCAATGCTCCCAAGGAGACCAAAGTTAATTCCCAGAGCTTTGAACGAAATGATGCGTTGAATTCTATAGAGCGGAGGCTTAAGTAACTTCAGGAGCTTGTCCTTCACAGTTTCAGCGGCCCAATGTCAAACATTTGAGCCTACGTAGATTCAATAGGTCCTTAAAAACGAAATGTTGCACAGCTCTACGAGCTTATACATAACAGTTTTATGATGATTCTTTATCACTCTAATTTACGATGACACAAGGACTTGGTGATCTATCGGAAGATAGAAAACATCTTGGATTACCACCTTAAAACTCTCATTATTCCTTTTCCAGCCACTTCATCACCTGAGCGCCCGTGGTGAGACCACTCAACCGATCGATTTCCCGCAGGCCCGTCGGACTGGTGACATTCACCTCCGTGAGCCGTCCGCCGATGATGTCAATCCCCACAAAAATTAGCCCATCCTGGCGCAGTCGAGGCGCGAGTTCTGCGGCAATTTCTCGATCGCGGTCTGTCACATCCACTTGGTCCGCCCGTCCACCCACGGCCATGTTACCCCGGAAGTCATCGCCCGTTGGCACTCGGTTGACCGCACCGATCGGCTCTCCGTTCAGCAGGATCACCCGCTTATCGCCCAGTTTTGCATCGGGGAGGTAGGTCTGTACCATGACGGGTAAGCTGCCTTGAAGCGTACTGATTTCAACTAAGGAATTAAAGTTTCGATCGCCCTCTTCCAAAAACAAAATGCCTTCTCCAGCTTTGCCGCCAAGGGGCTTCATCACAACCCTTCCCTCTTGAGCGA
>JANMIS010001079.1:0-1942 GCA_031375925.1 Synechococcales cyanobacterium OTE_70_concoct_197_sub | reverse complement strand
ACCGATCGCTTTGGATTTTTGGCGCTTTACAGGCAGTGAGTAACTTGGGGTATTGGATCTTGGCGTCAGTCGGGAAAGACTATACGACGCTAGTGTTGGCAATTAATGTAGAAAACTTTTGCAGCGGATTAGGAACGGCAGGATTTGTTGGGTTTCTTATGAGTTTGTGTAATCCAAAGTTTTCTGCAACACAGTTTGCATTATTGTCGAGTTTGATGGCCGTGGGACGAGATGTGATTGCGGGTCCGAGTGCGGGTGAGTTTGCACAGCGGTTTGTTTTTGGTGCGAATGCAGGTCTAGCGGGATGGGGAAATTTTTTCTTACTCACATTGGCTGCGGCATTGCCAGGACTCCTATTACTGCCGTTCTTTGCCCCTTGGAATGAACGATCAGAAAACTAATGCTGAATATGGCTTGAAGATCTAAACTCTTACAAGAGTGTTGGTGATTTGCTATTCTAGGTCACTGCTGTGCATGAAGCGAATTCTTTTATGAACGATCGTAATTCCCCTAAGCCTAGTATGACGGCTCATCTCCTTGAAGAAGTGCGGCGGGGCTGGCATTGGGTTGTATTTGTGACAAAAGTATTGGGCCGCGTGGGCGGTGTGAAGGAATGGGGCCAAGCGATTCGTCGGATTGCCGGATTGCTGACGTCGCGGGCACAGGGAACCGTAACAAAGCTAGATGGCCGATCGTTCTATTCAGCATCAGAGTTTCCCTTTGCAAGCGTTTTAGAAACCAATTGGGAAAAAGTGCTGCAAGAGGTGACGGCCTTGCAGGGCGAACACTTCATTCCTTGGAGTGAAAAGTATTTGTATAAAGAGGGTTGGAGTACTTTTGGCTTGTATGCCTATGGTCTGAAAATTGCGAAAAATTGCGATCTTTGCCCTGAGACCGATCGGCTTCTTTCTCAAATCCCAAACCTGATGACAGCCGGGTTTTCAGCCTTAGCACCGGGCACTCACATTGCGCCCCATACAGGCTATCCCGATGGCGTATTGCGCTGTCATTTGGGATTGGTGATTCCGCCGGATTGTGGCATTCGGGTGGGGAATGAAACGCAGTCTTGGCAAGATGGAAAATGTTTGATTTTTGATGACACAGCAGAGCATGAAGCTTGGAACCGGAGCGATCGGACCCGTGTGGTGATGCTGCTAGACTTTAAGCCGTAGATGCAGCGGAAGGATTCCAAGCAGAAATGCTGTGACGAGCCAAGAACCTCGTACAATGGCGTAGAACAGTAATTTAAGAAATGTAAATCATTGAGGTATCCAGCATGAGTGAGTATGAGCGCATGGTTCTGATGGCACAGGATGAACTAACGCAGTACAGCTCGGATGCCCGCAAGGTCGAAAAACTGCGGCGCAAAATTGGAATTTCGACTTCGTTGAAGCAGCGTCAAGAAGTGCGGGCGCAACTTGAACTTGACATGCCAAAAAATGTTTTTACCAAGGCAGTAATGACGCAACGACAGACAGTGGCACTTCCGTTTTGGGGGATTGCGGGGTTGGGGTTGCTGTTGGGCATTTCGACGGGGCAGTCGATCGACTTTATGGCGACGATGATCGGTGGGACGGCGGCGATCGCATTGCAGAAGTGGGGCTGGAGCCTAGACGCAAGGCGTATTTTGTTGGCTACGTTGGATGACTTGGATGCGCCGAAGGTGGCTGTGCCTAACGATAAAGATAAGGTTTAGGAAGATAAATTATATCTAGAATGCGGAATCACCTAGCCCCACGAATCGCGGAGTCGATTTTTTGTCAGAATGGCGCTGCTGCATCTAATGGGAAGCAGTGGATGACTTTGCACCAAACCCTTTCCCGCTCTTTCCATAACTAACGGTTCTAAATTTCACCGCGCCATTATTCGGTGAATACAGCGCATAGGAAGCACTTCCCGGAAATCGTCCCACATTGCCCACACCCACCACTTTCTTCGGCTT
>JANMIS010001076.1:0-2587 GCA_031375925.1 Synechococcales cyanobacterium OTE_70_concoct_197_sub | reverse complement strand
TATGAATGAACAAAACATGCATAGAGAAAGCGTTGTATCCTGCTTAAGTCCAAAGCAATATTTTTCTCAATCTCTCCAATTTTGCCAGGACCTACCCAAAGGTGGGGTGACTTTATACACAATTTAAATCTTTTAGACCGCATCTATAAACATCCATAAAGTTGCTGGTCGATTTACCGATGCACCAGATTTTTCGTTATGATTCGAAGTCTTGGCATCCATTCCTTAAACTAAATCACACTCCACTCCCATCATATCGTCCACCATCATCCCGAAATTGGAAGCATTTCCCGTGACAACGAATCCTGACTTTCTAGCTCAGCATGACTCTGCGATCGCCGCTCTCATCGGCCAAGAGCTGAATCGCCAACGCGATCACCTTGAACTGATCGCCAGTGAAAACTTCACCTCGCCTGCTGTGATGGCCGCTCAAGGCTCAGTCCTGACCAACAAGTATGCCGAAGGATTGCCCACGAAGCGATATTACGGCGGATGCGAATTTGTAGATCAAGTTGAACAAATCGCCATTGATCGCGTCAAAGAACTCTTCGGAGCCGCCCATGCCAACGTCCAGCCTCACTCTGGCGCACAGGCAAACTTTGCGGTGTTCCTCGGACTCCTAGAACCAGGCGACACCATCATGGGCATGGACTTGTCCCACGGCGGTCACTTGACCCATGGCTCTCCCGTCAACGTCTCCGGCAAATGGTTCAAGGTCGTTCAATACGGCGTTAACAAGGAAACCGAGCAGCTAGACTACGACGAAATTATGGCGATCGCCAAAGAGCATAAGCCAAAGCTGATCATTTGCGGCTACTCTGCCTATCCTCGGACAATCCACTTTGATAAATTTCGAGCGATTGCGAATGAAGTCGGAGCTTACCTCATGGCTGACATCGCCCACATCGCCGGACTCGTTGCCACAGGCCACCACCCAAACCCCTTGCCCTACTGCGATGTCGTCACCACCACCACCCACAAAACCTTGCGAGGTCCTCGGGGTGGATTGATCATGACCCGCGATGTAGAACTCGGGAAAAAGTTCGATAAATGTGTCTTCCCTGGGACCCAAGGTGGTCCCTTGGAGCATGTGATCGCGGGGAAAGCCGTCGCTTTTGGCGAAGCCCTCAAGCCCGAGTTCAAAACCTACTGCGGTCAAGTCATTGCCAATGCCCAAGCCATGGGTGCGCAGCTTCAGGCCAGAGGCTTCAAGCTCGTCTCGGGTGGGACAGACAACCATCTCATCTTGGTGGATCTCCAGTCCATTAATATGACGGGCAAAATTGCGGATGCTCTCGTCAGTACCGTCAACATCACCGCCAACAAAAACACGGTTCCCTTCGATCCGGCATCGCCCTTTGTCACCAGCGGGATCCGTTTAGGATCAGCCGCCATGACGACAAGAGGCATGGGCGTGACGGAATTCAGAGAGATTGCCAATATTATTGCCGATCGTCTTCTAAACCCTGATGACACCAAGGTCGAAGCTGATTGTCTGCGACGAGTTGGTGCACTCTGTGCCCGTTTTCCGCTTTACCCACACTTGGGATCTCCCGTAGGCGAACCCGTCCTCGTGTAGTCCCTGATTTCAAAAATCCATAATTTTGCGGAGATGCGAAACGATCGTATCTCCGTTTTTTATGTTCTAATCTTGGGAGACTTCACAGAAAGTGATTCAAACTATTTTTTGCCCTGCTGAAGTCTGATATGTTAGGCTCTGACCGAACATTTACGCTTCCAGATAAAATTACCCTTCTGAATTCCAGGTGTCGATGCTGTCTCCTTGGTACCCTCTCTTAGCCTTCTCTCTTTCGACCTCCGTGGTCCTTTTCACGACCCCTTGGGTGAAAAAGTTCGCACTTCGATTGGGATATGTCGATCGGCCAAATGCGCGCAAAGTCCATCAGCGACCCATGGTTCGCTTAGGTGGCGTTGCAATGTTTGCAGGATTTCTGCTGTCACTTTTGGTGACTTGGTGGATGGGTGGATTTGGTGGCCTAAAATCTGATAAAGAATTGGAAATGTGGGGTGTGGCCCTAGGTGCCGTAGCCTATTTTGCGATCGGCTTTATGGATGATCTTTTCGACCTCTCGCCATTCACTCGTCTGGTGGCTCAGGTCATTGTGGCGATCGGAGCTTGGTCCATGGGGGTCCAAATTAACTTCCTATCGATTCCCGGTGCAACAAATCTACCGGGTGGACTCGCTCAAATTCCAGAAATGATGAGCTTGATATTGACAGTTATTTGGCTGGTGGGGATCACGAATGCTATTAATTGGATTGATGGCTTAGACGGTCTAGCAGCTGGGGTTTCGGGAATCGCATCTCTGGTTATGATGATTACCTGTTTAGCGATGAATCAGCCTGCGGCGGCGCTGATTGCAGCGGCACTAGCGGGATGTTGTTTAGGATTTTTACGATACAACTTCAATCCAGCCCAGATCTTTATGGGGGATGGTGGATCCTACTTCATGGGCTTCACATTAGCTGGGGTTGGTGTTATCGGACTCGTTAAGGGTGTGACGACGGTAGCTGTGCTATTGCCTTTGATTTTGGCGGTCCCGATCGTGGACATGTCAGCGGTGAT
>JANMIS010000099.1:0-7557 GCA_031375925.1 Synechococcales cyanobacterium OTE_70_concoct_197_sub | reverse complement strand
CCGACCTCAGAAAAATTGGGTCTGGGTATTTGCTAACGGTATTGTTACCATCGTTTTGGGTTTGATAGTCTGGTTCCAATGGCCCCAAGATGCACGCTGGGCGATCGGGACTTTTGTTGGGATTAGCGTTCTTTCGACTGGCGTTTCCCGTGTGATGCTATCCCTAAGTGACCATCCGCCGCTGCCTACTGAGATGACTGCTGAGCCAACGGTTGAGACAACTGTTGACGCTCTTAAATAGAATTGATTGTCAACATGTTTAAAGCCCCATTTAAGACAGAATCTTGTCTTAAATGGGGCTTTTTAAATTAGGTATTCACGAAGTTGATGATTAAAAATGCACCCACAATATGCCCTAGGCTCATTGCGCCTAGGAAGCCAGCTAAGCTGATGTTATTGAAAAGCGCACCAAATGGACCCAGTGGCATTTTTGGACCGACATTCGGATAGTTAATCGTACGGCTTGTTATTAGCAGTATCAGCAAACAAGCTCCGATCATTACGAAAGATCTTGACCAGTTCCAAGCTTCGATCGGGCTATTAGCGGCGGTCTGAGCGAGACCTATCAATGATAAATAATTCAAAATCAGTTCTCCTTTATATTGAATTCAGTAAGGGATTTATTTGACAGCTTTGGGAGTTTATCAGTCAGAATCTTGAACGCCTCTCTATCGAATTGCACAAATCTAAATTCTTAGGTGATTTCCAACAATAACTTTACCGACTCGTGAGATTAAGCTGACCTTGTATCCATTGGTTGATTTATTAATGAAATGCGATTGGTACGTTTAATAAATAAAAACCGTTGAAATAAATGGATAAGATTATTCAACTGATCGTGACCAGTGAAGAGAAGCCCCTGCTTCGCCAAATGCTCGATCGCTTAGCTACTACAGGCAAACGCTATTTTCTGCGAAATGAGATCCTTCAGGCGTTTGCAGAATGTAGTCAGTTTTTGCCTGCACTCGGTCATGCTTATCACAGTTCAGCCTTAAGTCAACTCGTACTCTACACCCACGAACTGATTGTAGAAGAGGATAGTGTTTGGCTTGTGGTGCGGCCTTGGATTGGGAATCAGCAGGTATGGCGACTGTCTAATGATCTGGCAAATAGTGAAGCGATGACGCTGCAAGACCTTCTGGATGTGCGCGATCGGCAAGTTAATCAATATCAACCCTACATTCTCAATATTGATTTTCGCCCCTTCTATTCAGGATCACCTGTCATTGACGATCCGCGAAATATAGGTCAGGGGTTAGAATTTCTCAACCGATATTTGTGCAATAAGCTCTCAAACGAGTCCGAATATTGGTTAGAGGCATTGTTTAAATCTCTGAATGTACTGCAAGAGAAAGATTTAGAACTCTTAATCAACGATCGCGTTAAGTCTGGTGTCGAACTCTCACAACAGGTCAAACAAGCCCTTAAGTTTTTAAATGAACATGCCGCCGAGCAATCCTATGCAAAAGTTCACATCGAAATGCAAGCTTTAGGGTTTGAGCCGGGGTGGGGGGATACGGTGGCGCGTGCTTCTGAAACGTTGGAATTACTCGATCGCTTAATAGAAGATCCAGAACCTGCCATTCTCGCTGCCTTTGTGGCGCGGGTTCCGGCAGTGTTTCGGGTGGTCTTGGTTTCGATTCACGGCTGGGTGGGCCAGGAAGATGCCTTGGGTCGGCCCGAAACCCGTGGCCAAGTGGCCTATGTGCTAGAGCAAGCCCGCAGCCTCGAAATTCAATTGCGCGAGGATATTGCCCGATCGGGCCTGGATATATTAGGAATACAGCCCAAGGTCATCATTCTGACTCGCCTCATTCCGAATGGGACAGACTATGAACTTCCTTGGGAGAAGGTTGAACGGGCTGAGAATGCCTGGATTTTGCGGGTGCCGTTTCGGGAATTTAATTCTGTTGTGACGGACCAATGGATTTCTAAGTTTGAGATTTGGCCCTATTTGGAAGGGTTTGCGATCGATGCTCAGCGAGAACTCCTCACTAGATTAGACGGCTACCCAAACTTAATCATTGGCAACTACAGTGATGGCAATCTCGTCGCCTCAATCTTGTCGCGGAGAATGAATACAGTTCAATGTAACATCGCCCATTCCCTAGAAAAACCTAAGCATTTATTTAGTGCGTTGCATTGGCAAGAGTTGGAAGAGCAATATCACTTTTCGGCCCAATTTACGGCGGATTTGATTGGGATGAATGCCGCTGATTTTATTGTCACATCGACCTATCAAGAAATCATGGGAACGCCGGAAAGTGCGGGGCAGTATGAAGCCTACAAATGCTTTACGATGCCCAGTCTTTATCATGTAATTGATGGCGTTGATTTGTTTAGTCCCCGGTTTAACCGCGTGCCGCCTGGTGTAGATGAACATATCTTTTTCCCCTATAACCGCACCGAACATCAAGCTGATCCCGACCGCGATCGAGTGCAGAAGCTGATCTTTGAACAACAAGATGATGGACGGATTTTCGGTCATCTCGATCGACCGGAAAAACGACCGATTTTGGCCGTGGCTCCGATCGATCCCATTAAAAACTTAACGGGTTTAGTCGAATGCTTTGGTCGTAGTCCTGAATTGCAGGAAAGTTGTAACTTAATTTTGCTTGCGAATGCTGTAGATGTGGACAATTCGATGAATACTGATGCGGCCCAAGAGATGCGGAAACTTCATGAATTAATTAAACAGTATGGATTAGAGGGGCAGATTCGTTGGTTAGGGGTGCGGTTGCAAAATGGCGATCGGGGGACGATGTATCGTTTGATTGCTGATCAGCAGGGTTTGTTTATTCAATTTTCCCAATTTGAATCCTTTGGTCGCACGATTCTTGAAGCGATGATTTCAGGTTTACCTAGCTTTGCGACTCAATTTGGTGGGGGTGCTGAAATTATCCAGGATGGGGACAATGGATTTCATATTAATCCTACCGACTTCGACGGCACAGCCCAGAAAATCCTGACGTTTCTGCATCGCTGTGAGACTGATTCAGCTTACTGGAACAGCATTTCCGATCGGGCCATTCAGCATATTCAAGCCCAATACAACTGGCCTGCTCATGCCCAACAGATTCTATTACTTACGAAGATTTATAGCTTTTGGCATTACATTGAACCCGATCGACAAACTGCATTGCAGCGTTACTTAGAGGTTCTATTTTATCTACTCTACAAGCCTCGTGCCGATCAGATCCTAGAAGCACATATGCAGCGGTCATAAATGAATAATTCATCTTTGATTTATACCAACTGGACTGTTATTGAACCCCAGTTCAACCCTGAACAGTTGCACGCGCGCGAAACGGTCTTTACGATCGGTAATGGGTATTTGGGGACGAGAGGAAGCTTTGAAGAGGGCTATCCTCAGGCGCAGCCTGCCACTTTATTACATGGGGTTTATGACGACGTGCCCGTGATGTATACCGAACTGGCTAATTGTCCCGACTGGCTTGCATTAGTGGTGATTATCAATGGCGATCGGTTTCGGCTCGATCGGGGTGAAATCCTGCATTATGAACGGCAGTTAGATTTGCATGCGGGGATCTTAAGTCGATCGGTGCGATGGCGCAGTCCCACGGGATATATTTTAGATTTACGCTTTGAACGGTTTGCAAGTTTAGCTGATCCCCATATATTAGGATTGCGTTGTCAGATTACACCGATCGTATTAAACAACACGATTGCGCCAAAAACTGGCTATGAAATCGAAGTCCAATCGAGCATTAATGGCTATCCCGAAAATCAAGGTTTTGACCATTGGGAACGGCTTGATCAGGGCCATACCGCCGCTGACATTTGGCTCCAAATGCGAACTCGGGGTACGCGCATTGAACTCGGTATGGCCGCGAAAATAACCGTGGTTGGGGTGAATGCTACGACTCAGGTGATGAATACTCCGGGTTATCCGACGTTAACGACGAAATTTAATGCGATCGTGGGGCAAACCATTACCATTGAGAAACTCGTCACCGTCTTTACCACTCAGGAAACGCCCGACCCTGTGACAGCAGCCAAAACAAAACTAGCCGATCTCCCTGACTATGGCATTCTGCTTAAAGCTAATCAGCAGACTTGGAATACTGTTTGGCAATATAGCGATATTGAAATTGAGGGCAATAGTAAAGCTCAGTTAGTGGTGCGATATAACTTATTTCAATTGCTCATTGCTGCATCATCGACCAACGATCGCGTGAGTATTCCGGCCAAAACACTGTCTGGATTTGGCTACCGGGGTCATATCTTTTGGGATACCGAAATCTTTATTCTGCCGTTTTTCATCTTGACTCAACCGACGATCGCCCGTCACTTATTAACCTATCGCTATCACACGCTTCCCGGTGCCCGCCGCAAAGCAGCCCACGGTGGTTACAAAGGCGCAATGTATGCCTGGGAAAGTGCATTGCTGGGCGATGAAGTGACCCCGCGCTGGGCGATTCCAACTGATCCCTACGCCGAAGATGTGCGAATTTGGTGTCGCGATCGGGAGATTCACATTAGCGCCGATGTTGCTTACGCCGTTTGGCAATATTGGCAGGCGACGGGAGATGATATTTGGTTGCGGGACTATGGCGCAGAAATCATTCTAGATACGGCATTGTTTTGGATGAGTCGATTGGAATGGAATGCGCAACAGGAACGCTATGAATTACGCGGTGTGATTGGGGCTGATGAATATCATGATCAAGTGGATAACAATGCTTTTACTAATCGAATGGTGCAATGGCATTTGGAAAAGGCGTTGGCGGTTCAGGATTGGTTACATCAAAAATTCCCCGATTGGGCCGCTGCACTCTCTCAGGTTCTAAATATCACGCCCCAACGGCAATTGCGCTGGCAATCGATGATCACGCATATGTATATTCCCAATGATCCCAAAACAGGATTAATTGAGCAATATGACGGATTCTTCCAGCTTAAAGATATTAATTTAAATGAGTATGAACCTCGCAGCCGATCGATTCAATCTCTATTGGGAATCGACGAAACCAATCGACGGCAAGTGCTGAAACAACCCGACGTATTAATGCTGCTCTATCTCATGCGCGGCACCCAAGCCTATCCCTACAGCCACGACATTCTCCAAACCAATTGGAATTACTATGCGCCCCGCACTGACATTACCCACGGCTCGTCTCTCGGCCCTGCAATTCATGCAATTTTAGCGTCAGATTTAGGTGAAACCGATCATTATGAGCAGTTTATGCATGCGGCCCTAGTCGATCTCGAAGACACTCGCCATAATGCAGGCGAAGGCATTCATGCGGCTTCAGCAGGTGGGGTTTGGCAAGCGGTGGTCTTTGGGTTTGGAGGCATTCAACTCAATGAAAGCGGACCCGTAGCGACTCCGCATTTGCCGCCTACTTGGACAAGACTTAAGTTCAATTTGCACTGGCACAACACTTGGCATCACTTTGATCTATCGCCCGATTTGACAGCCAATACAGCACCAGCGATTCAGGGATTTATCTTTGACCTTGATGGCGTGCTGACGAATACGGCGGAGTATCACTACCGAGCTTGGCAGAAGTTGGCTGATGAAGAGAACATACCTTTCGATCGGCAAGCTAATGAAGCTCTACGCGGGGTATCCCGGCGTGAGTCACTTCAAATCATTATTGGGTCAAGGGCATATTCAGATGAGGCGATCGGGGAAATGATGGATCGAAAAAATCGCTACTATGTAGATTCAATTCAATCCATTACTCCTCAAGATGTATTACCCGGTGCAGTGGAACTCTTGGATGAACTACGTCAGTCGGGTCTCAAAATTGCGATCGGTTCGGCGAGTAAGAATGCCAAAACGGTGATTGAAAAATTAGGCATTGCCGATCGGATTGATGTGATTACCGATGGCGATAGCGTAGAACATTCCAAACCTGCACCCGATTTATTTCAGTTTGCAGCCAGTCAGCTCGGACTAGAACCCCAGCATTGTGTGGTGGTAGAGGATGCGACCGTGGGGATTACGGCAGCCTTAGCCGCAGGGATGTGGGCGATCGGGCTAGGTGAATTAGCGCAAGTGGGCAAGGCGCATATTGTGTTGCCAAACTTGATGGGCGTTCATTGGCCCGATTTACAAGCTAAATTGGGCCGAATCAATTAGTCATTCCCACACATCAAGCCCCTTAACCCGCAATTTTTGGAGGCACATGAGACCCAATCGAACTCTAGCTTCCCCAGAGTTGGGGGCTTGGGGGCCGATCGACAGGAATTAGGGTTCTCCTAGAATTCCCGTGGAGGACACTAGATGTAGATTGAAGTAAAGAATCGACAAACCTGGGGAATTTAGATTGCGGGAAATCGCGTATACCCATGGAGATCGAGGGTGAGGCGTTGAAAGAGACGATTCACATCAAAGATGCCAAAGCAGCGACGTTTCAGGACTTTAATACGATTATTAAACCCTTCGACAAAGCCACTCGTCTGACGTTGGATAAAGTAATTAGTAATTTCATTGAGCCAATGATCCAATGTGGTCAGAAAGGAGTCAAAGGCTTTGATTTGTCGTTGGCGGACTCGTTGTGCCCAAGCCAGAATCGCTTGGGTCGCCGTTTCCTTGGTATGGTCTGCTTCAAAAATTTCCGTCAGTTGCTGACTTAAGGTATATGCCTGTTCAATCGCAGGGGAATAGACAAATAATCGGTTTAATTTGACTTTTTCTTCCCATTGAAGCGTCTCATAGGGTTTACGGAAAGCCCACATCGTCCCTTTGAATAAGGCATATTCGGCTTTGGGTAATTCCTGTTTCAGGCGTTTTAGTTCTTGTTTGCGAACGGTATCCGCACAGTCGCGATAGTTCTGTGCCACATGAAATCGGTCCACAATCACTTGTGCCTCGGGTAACTGGGCACGCACCGCATTGATATAGCCCGAATACATATCACTGCAAACTCGTTCAATCGTCCCTTGTAAGCGTCGGGGAATACTGGCGAGAAACTGTTCCACCGTTTCTCGCTTACGGTCAGGCAAGACCGCTAAAATGCATACCCCAGTGCTCGTTTTGTGAGTCACAATGACCACATAATTCCGATGCCCACGCTTCAAGGCAATCTCATCAATCCCCAAGACCGAAATCTGGTCGATCTGGTCCCAATTCACACTCGTCTCAATCCAACGGTCTAGTACGCCATTCACACTGGCTTCGCTCAAATTCAATTTACGACTGACATCCCGCACCGTCGTATTCACCAAAATACGCAGTAACCAGTGCTCATAGGCTTTCGTATTCGGACTCCGGCGCTGATACCACGTCGTGGATTGAGTGCTTGTTGGATGACCTTCACAATGGGGGCAGCGGTATCGTTTGGGACGGATTTCAATCCAAACGGGCACTTCAAACAGCGGTAAATGACGTAATCGTAACGGAGCATCGTAACCATGAAAGGCATCGATTTTACGACCACATTTCGCGCAGGTGCTTCCTTCAATGGTACTTTCCACCCGAATCAGCCACCCTTGGGGCGAGAGCTGATTCACCTCTAGGATGCGAACATCCGGTAAATCCAGCGGAATGTGAATCTGATTTTCCATGATGTCCCTCGCTTGCAGGCT
>JANMIS010001033.1:0-4105 GCA_031375925.1 Synechococcales cyanobacterium OTE_70_concoct_197_sub | reverse complement strand
CTCGGAATGAAAGAAGATCTCGCGAACCTGACCATGTGGCACGGCTTTTAAAGCGTAGAACTCGCGGTCATGAGCCGGTATTTCGATACCACTTCCCCATCGCATGGCACCGAAGTAATACGTGCTGTTGGGGTCAGGGACATTTGCGCCATCGATGATCAGTTCGTAGTAATGGAAACCTTCATCCAAAGGACGGGAATAGCCGATCCAGGTTCCATCTTCGCCTTTGACGAACTGGGTGCTCTCGCGAAACGTTGTGGCGACATTCTTGGCGTCCGGTGCAAGGACACGAAACTTAATGCGACCTTGCGAGTTGACTTGCGGATACTCTTTTCCTGATTGATTCGTCGGAGCGGGCTTGAAATCATCCGTGATGCCCTCGGGAGTTGCGCCGGCTTCTGCCTTTTTATCGGCTGCTGGTGAAACCTGTGTCGTTGGCTCCGTCGCTTGGGGTACTTCTCCCGCTGATTTCGGAATATCTTTGAAAAGCAATTGAGCGAAGTGGTACAAGTTATTGCGCCAGTGAGTCGCATCATGTCCATGAGAGTCGACATTCCAAATGTGGGGAACTTCCTTCTCCGTCAAGTAACGCTGAAGTCTTTGGCTGACGCGAATCAGGCCATCTTTGTTGCCACACGACAGCCACAACAGTTTCAGTTGCTCTTTGGCCAGTTTGGGATCTGGCAGGAGCTCTTCGGGAGCTTTGGTATTGGGGGCAGAGGAGAACCCACCGACCCAAGCAAAGGTATTCAAGTGGGTCAGACCAAAATTCAGAGACTGGCCTCCGCCCATCGATAATCCGGCGAGTGCTCGCTTCTGGCGATGGGCCTGAACCGAATAACGCGATTCGATGGTTGGGATGACATCATCCAGCAGATCTTTCTCGAAGGCGGCAAACGCTGGGGCGCTGGCCATCACGTTCCCTTCCGCGCGGTCGTTCTTTTGGGCTCGACCATTGGGCATCACCACGATCATTGGCACCGCCCTGCCATCGGCGATGAGATTATCGAACAACATGTCGGGCGTTGCAAAGCGCTGCCACTCGGTTTCATCGCCACCGATGCCGTGAAGCAGATACAGCACCGGATACTTCTTATCGTCAGAGTATCCCGGCGGAGTGTAAACGTTCAGCTTGCGAGTCGTGCCAACTGTTTTCGAATCGTAGTCGATCATCTCCAGTTTGCCATGCGGTATATCTTCGCGCTTGGCTACGATGCTGTTATCTGGATCAGCATGCGTTTGTTTGTCGTTGGGTCCAAGTTCGATCGGGCCTCCGAATCCGCCACGTGGCCTATCGCTTTGTTCTGGATTTGGGTTGGGGGTTGCATCCTGCGCAACAACACTGGCCAGTTGGAACAAGCTGAAAATCAGGAGCGTCAAGAATTTTTTCATTTTTTGAATTTGCCTACTCGAAAAGAAGAGATTGAACGTCAGTACTAAGCGGTAATTGCCGGCAGTTTGCAATTTGTCGCAGCGTCGCTTCACGCAGGCACAGCAAATTGTAACATAACATTGTATTCGATAGGATAACGCAGGAAGCCGTTGGTTGGAGTCCAGGATTCGGAGCAGAGTGAGGGTTTGACTTCGAAATGTCGGATGCGAACCACGAGCGATGAGAGTCAACTCGAGGGGGATTCGGCAGCCTCAATAGGTCGCTTCACAACCAGTTCTAGTTGCCCCATTGAGCTTCTCGTCCAAGACTAAATCGAATTGCAGCGGCGCATGGCTCTGCACTGAGCCCCATAGCCGCGAGTAGATCTGGTCGAACCTTATCGGTAGGACACCGTGCGTGGCTTCGCCTTCGCAGACTTGGTTGGCTTCGAAGCCTTCAATGCTGCAGTCTTCGCCCTGTCAACAACGTAGCACTAAAAGCAAGTCGCCCACTAACTTTGGCTTGGCCAGATAATTGCAGCGGGTCTGACCATCCTGAGCGAAGTCGACAAGGTCCCAGCAAATCCAATCAATCGTGGCATTTTTGACTTCGCTCACAGGTGAAGTCCCAGCCAACGACTCAAGCCCAAAGCCAGAGTAACGGCAATGTCACAGGTCTCGCCGGAACCACCTCCAAGTATCAATTCGCTTCGCCGCGAGGTAGGTATCTTTGGTGCGCCGATGATGGCGTTGGGAGCAAGTGGATTGAGTCAGATCCCGTAACAGATGGCCGCCTCCGATCTATCAAACATGAATTTTTATATCGGCACTGATTGCGTCATGGCTCCGACCTCGCGCAACAAAGCGGAAGACGACGAACAGACGGAGATCGGTCCGAAGAGCACCGTGAGTAGCGCTCAACTCGACAACTCTTAGCCGAAACTTGGACTGAGTAGCGAGGCTGCCACGCTACTTCTTACTCTCTGCTTTTTTGGGTTCGAACTCTTCACCACAGCACGCACATCGATAGTGCACTGTACAAGTGGCAGAAGGGTTTTCGGCGTTGTTGCTCGTCCGTTGCAATGTACGCTTCTGCCTCACCACCCCGCCCGTGAAATCGCTCCACCAATACCAAACTGTGGGGTGTTTGCATTTAATGTGAGCAGATACGCAGTTATCGCCACTTGGCGGTAATGCACAAACATCTTCGTAGTCGACTGAATAGCAGTTGATCGAAGACTTTTTGGTAGTGGCATTACAAGCAGCGATCTTATCGGGTAATTCACACGATTGACACTTCGGGCATTTCCAAACTTGTCGGTTACCAATCCAAGTTGATTTGCAGCCCGCCAGTACGCCAACCAGGCAAATCATTACTGCCAGCGTAAAATGCGTTCTTGGTTTTTCCATGGTTTGCTCTCCCGTCTCGGTATTAGATATCGAACGACATTCTCATTACAAACGCGTCGACGTCACCCGAGATAGATGCAGGGTTGCTTGCGTTGCGATTCGTGTGGATGTAATTCCATTGCATTCGAAAGTTGTAATTCCAGTACCAATTGACCCCAATGGTCATCGCTTCCTCCACTCCTCCTAAAACGTTTGACGAAGTGAGGTCTGTCCAAGAGTAGCGTGCCGCTAGTTCCCAAGCACCGCGTCCAAAAGCGCCGACACTGCAAGGGTTGTTTGCACCTCGCCTTGTGAGGAAGAAACTCTCCGTTGGCTTTAGGCGAGCAAATCTGCCAAGCCTTTTGTCATATGGGCGTGATTCACCAGTCAGGAAGTAGCTGACCATGGCATAGCCGCCATTGAAAGTCTCGGCGTTTCCATTGGTTGAATTTACGGATGCATACAGGCTCTCCGTCTGGAAACTAAATGCACCGGCAACCCAAGCCATCTCAGCTTGGTAGAGGTTGTAGTCGGAGGCGAGCATGTCACCAGTATCGACAAACCGCGAATTGAGAGATGCATTCGTTGTGGTATCACGCCATTCAGGTCGACCACGAAAACGGACTGTGCCGCCCCGGTCGTCGCGAATGCTGTAGGCGGAACCAACATGGAGGTAGTGTCGGTCGTCGAGTGAATTGTATAGAAGCGATGTCAATCGAACGGTTCCATTCCATTGGCCATCACCACTGTCAGTTCCGTTCCCAGTAGGATCCAGGCGATGTGCGCATGCCGCCCATGTAAGCTTTGCATCTCTATAAGAATCGAAAGCCAGGATGCCTGGACCGTATTCGGGCAAGAATGCATCAAACATTGAGGCTCGCTCGACAAACGTGAAGACGCGGTTACTAGTAATCGACTCGATCCCCATAGGGATCTTCACATGGCCAGCGCGAACTTTGCCGAAAACTGGAAGATTGGTCATACCGACCCACAGGTCATCGAACGCGATTGAATTGTTCGCCAGAAGTTCGCAATCGAAGTCCCATTCAATCACATCATGGGCAACCCCATCAAATCGAATGCGTCCACGTCGGAAGAACACAGAGTCTTGTAAATCGCCAACTCCACCTGCTGGCCCTTGCCCAGAACCCGGGAGTGCTTTAAGGGCCTGATCCTGGCTAAAAAAAGCGTAGTCTTGTTGAATTAGAGTTCCAACATGGTAGCGGTAGTCTTTGTCTGCGGTCTCGAATTGAAGTCCGCCGTTATTTACTTTTCCCGAAAGTTCAATTGACGATCCGATCACGTACGGTTTCTTTTCCTCTTTGCTTTTTTCGGACGAAGCAGA
>JANMIS010000094.1:0-10642 GCA_031375925.1 Synechococcales cyanobacterium OTE_70_concoct_197_sub | reverse complement strand
GTACGAGAATTATAGAGTTGGAATGTAGGGAAGTGACTGACCATTGACCATTGCTGGATGCGATCGTGCTTCCCACAATTTGATTATTAGCATACAGTGTCACCGTTGCAGAAGGCATCGCAACGCCTGATACCTGGGGCGATCGATTCTTCGTAATCCCATCAGAATTGCTGATTCCCGTATCACTTTCTGCGGTCATCGACACCGATAGCGGAACCGAAATTGTTTTCCCTTGCAAGGCACCGATCGCCACTCTAGACGTTTTATATTCAGCACCCGATCGAGTGTATTTCGCTTTCACACCCGTTGCATCCATCTCCCAAATCTGCACTTCCTGAGTTTGACCATTACGCCATGCAATATCCGACTTCCCATCCATCGTAAAGTCCGCGAACCCTAACGATTGCCAACCCGTAGCGATCGTCCCTAATGACTTCTGAACGATCGCACTCCCTGCCCCCATTTCCCACAGCTTCACTTCACCCGTCATATTATTACGCCACAACACTTCCCCACGACCATTCCCGTTTGAATCACCAATTCCTTCTACAGTCCAAGCAATTCCCATCGAAGCATCACTTAATGTCATGGTCGATCGTCGCTGAGTCCCATTCATCAACCACACCGAAACCGCATTGGTTGCAGTATTCCGCCAAAAGAAATCGCCCTTCCCATCGCCATCCCAATCCAACACCTTCTCCAGCGTCTCTCCCACAGGCGCTAAAAGCTGACTTCCTGACTCATTATTAAAGAATGCACCCGCCATCATCTGACGTCCATCCATTTTCCACATCACCAGCTTACGATCCACCTCGTTCTGCCAAACGATATCAGCCCGACGATCGCCATCCACATCACTCAGCGCCCTTACCTTCCAAGTAGAATCCACCAACGTCAACGCTGGAACATTCACCAGATTTAACCCACCTGTTCCATTCAATTCCCACACAACAACTTGATTGCTATTACTGTTGCGCCACAGCACATCACTAATCCCATCCCCATTCATATCCCCCATTCCCTCTACTTTCCATTCTAGCCCGACCGCACCGGACCATAATTGCTCCGTCAATCCCGCCTGCGGACCTTGAATGGTGCTATTAAAATTCCACAATCCCACCGCATTGCCATTCACTTCATCCCGCCACAAAATGCTTCCCTGAGGCAACTTCACCTCCTGAACGGGATTTACACGCTGCTGAGTCACCCCCACCACCGATCGGTTCAACATAAAGTCAGCACTTTGGATATCAAAGCGTGACTTAACTGTCAATCCATTCATTTCCCATAGCAAAAACTGGCCAGTTGTGTTATTTCGCCACAGAATATCCGCCTTTCCATCCCCCGTCACATCATTCATCCCAACGGTTTGCCAATTCGCAGACATCACATCCGTCATCAATTGATCAGTCGCCAGTTTCCCTTCACGGTTCATCGCCCACAGTCGCACCCGTCCATCCGAGTGCCGCCACAAAATGTCCGTTGTTCCATTCGCATCCAAGTCACCGATCGCTCCAATCTCAAAGCCTTGTCCAGGACGAACTGAACCTAAGCTAAAAGAAGACTGAAGCTTATTATCATCCATCAACCAAATGACAATTTCATTACTGATTTGATTGGTCGTCGGATTAACACTGATATTCCGCCAAAACAAATCAGCTTTCCCATCTCCATTCCAGTCAGCCGTCTGCTCCAATTTCCAATTCAGATCCACATTGATTAGATTCCCTCCCAAATCTTTGATGTAATCACCCGAAAGTATCTGGCGACCATTCATCCGCCACACAACCGTCTCCGTCCCACCTTTCCGCCAAATCACATCATCCTTCCCATCCCCATTTACATCCCCCGCACCAATAACTCTCCAGGTATTATCAACCGAACTCAACGTTGTCCCTTGTCTCAGAATGTTAGCCTGCTCATCTAAAATCCAAACCGTCGTATCGTTAGAAGCTGTATTGCGCCAAAAGACATCACTAATCCCATCTCCATCAAAATCCCCAACAGCTTCAACCTTCCAATCCTTATCCACGCCACTAAAGAGCAATTCCGTTGAAGTCATCGTCGGACCCTGCGGTGTCATCCCAAAATTCCACAGCCCCACTTGCTTTGGTCCGTCATCTCTCGTGTCATGCCACAGCACACTACTTTGAGATGCCAGCGATGCACCCACCTGATACAACGTAGAAGCACTCCCACCCGGCAACGTCGTCAAATCCGCAACCAAATAATACGTTCCAGCATTCAACTGAACCGAAGCAATATCCATAGATTGACTTGATTGAAACAAAACCTCCGCATCTTCAATCCGATTATTGCCATTAGCATCCTTAACCAATGCCACCAAGTTCCCCGTTCCCACAGCACCCAGATTCAGGTTCACCGTACTCGCCTTAGACAGTGTAAAACGATACACATCATTAGAATCACTAAGGCTAAGACTCCCCGATTGATTTTTCCAATCCGAAGTCACAGACGAAATAACAGCCGTTGTCAATTGGACGGAGCTTAGCATAGCCAAAACCTTGATGTAAAAAACTAAAATAGAAGTGAAATCACTGAAATCTGTTTCTTTACGTATAAAAACAATTTCTAATTTCTACTAATTTAGCTAGAAATACTGAGGCAGTCTATTAGCAAAATCTCTCGGATTTCTCCGTCAAACGACATACTCCCATCCCTCGGAACATCATCCCAACTTCACCGTCTCCTGACGTATTACAATTAACCACTCACCCTTCCCTCCCAGTTGTCCATGCGATTGCTCTGCCTCAGTAACGGCCACGGCGAAGACACGATCGCCCTCCAAGTGCTTAAGGCACTTCGGCAACTTTCCAATGCCCCCACGATCGAAGTCTTGCCGATCGTCGGCGAAGGTCATGCCTACGCCAAAGCAGGCTTCACTATCATCGGCACCGTTAAACAAATGCCCTCCGGTGGATTCATTTATATGGATGGAAAGCAACTCGCAAAAGACATACAAGGTGGATTACTAAAACTCACAATCCAACAACTCAAAACCATTCGTCAATGGGCCAAAAATTCAACGCCAGAACCTGCTATGGTCCTAGCAGTTGGCGATATTGTCCCCCTCGTCTTCGCATGGCAAAGCGGACTCCCCTACGCCTTCATCGGTACCGCAAAATCTGAATATTACCTGCGCGACGAAACCCAGTGGCATCCCCGCGCCTCTTGGTGGGACGATCGCCTCGCTCGTATCACAGGCGGCGTTTACTACCCCTGGGAACGCTGGCTCATGGGCCGCCCCAACTGCAAAGCCACTTTTCCCCGCGATCGGATCACCGCTAACCAACTCCAGCAATTTGGCCTCCCCGCCTACGACTTCGGCAACCCCATGATGGACCTGGACCTAATGGACCTAGACCCGATCGCCGATCGCCCAATCAACATTGCCAATGCCAACCCACTACAGATCCTTCTCCTCCCTGGCTCCCGCGCACCCGAAGCCTATCGCAATTGGGAAATCCTAATTCTCGCTGTGCAAAACCTCGTGGAGCACTTTCACATGGGCACCGCCCCCAAAAACGGGAATCGCCCCCTTCACCTCCTCGCGGCCCTCTCCCCAGAACTCGATCGCAACACCTTAGAAAAAGCCCTTACGAATGCCCACTGGAAGCTTACAACCCCAGACCATTACAAACACCCCAATAGCCCACATACCCTCACCCTAGGATTTGCAAAATTCGCCGAATACGCTCACCTCGCCCACCTCGCGGTCGCCATGGCAGGCACCGCCACCGAACAATTCGTCGGACTCGGCAAACCCGCCATCACCCTCAGCGGCCAAGGTCCTCAATTTACCCCCGCCTTTGCCGAAGCCCAAACCCGCCTCCTCGGCTGCTCCATCCTCCACCTCGACAGCCCCACCCAAGTCGCTGCCACCATCCAAACCCTTTTACAAAATCCCGATCGCCTAGCAACAATCGAGCGTAACGGCCAGCAACGCATGGGAAACCCCGGCAGCGGCTCCCGCATCGCCCAAAAACTCATCCAAATCCTCACCCAATTGTGACAATAAAAACTCAATCCAAAATCCAAAATCTAAAATCCAAAGTTCCCCATGGCCTCGATCGCACGTAAAAACCTCTTCGAAGACATCCCTCGCTTCCTTGTTGCTCAAGCAGGCATCATGTTTGCCGTCAGTCTCGTCACCATTCAGTTGGGTATTTTAAAAGGATTCTCCCGATCGACCGCCATCGTCATCGACTACGCCAGCGCCGATCTGTGGGTCGCCTCCAAAGAAATGGTTTCTTTTGAACTGACCTCCCCCATCCCCGCCGACTACATCCAACAAGCCAGCAAAACCGAGGGGGTCGATCGCGCCGAAATCCTGCTTCTGCGCGCCGGACGATGGCGCGGTCCCGACGGGAAACTCTCTCCCACAAGGATTTTTGGCTTTAATCCCGACGGTCAACTGTTCGCTGGATGGCCACTCCGCGACGGTCAACTGGATGCCATCAAACAGCCCTACACCGCGATCGTCGCCAACGGGGTCCAAAAATCCCTCGGACTCGAAGCCCCAAACGATCGCACAGGCGGCTCCATCGGCGGCCTGCCCGTCACCATTGTCGGCACCGCCGAAGATGTCCAATCCAACGCCTCTAGCCCCTTCCTCTTCGCCTCCCTCGAAACCGCAAACGCCTACGGCAGCGCCGAAGTCAACAGCTCCATCAACTGCAAACGCGACATCAACGGAGACCTCAACTGCGTCAACAGCTTCAAGAACCGTCCCCCCGGCGAAAAAATCGGCGAAAAAATCGGCGAACTTCCCCCACCCAAACCCCTCAGCATCGGCGACCCCATCACCTACATCCTCATCCGCGCCAAAATCGGCGAAGATATCCCCCAACTCAAGCAGCGCCTCACCAAAGCCCTCCCCGAAACCCAAGTGCTTACTCAAGCCGAACTCGCCGCCCTAACGCGAAACTATTGGGAAGCCCGCACTGGAGTCGGCTTTATCCTAGGGTTGGGGGCTACAGTGGGATTCATTGTGGGGATGGTGGTGGTAGGGCAAATTTTATATGCCTCCGTGGCGGATCATCTTCGAGAATTTGGAACACTGAAAGCCATGGGTGCCCCCAACAGCGTAATTTATAGAATTATCATTGAGCAAAGTCTCTGGATGGCAATTTTAGGATACGTGCCCAGCATGGGAATTTGTCTTGCTTTGGGCCAATGGACGCAGGTGACAAGAGGAATTATGATTCTCATTGAACCGTCAACTGCGGGCGCTGTCTTAGTTTTGACTGTGATGATGTGTGTGGGTTCAGCCCTCTTTGCCGTGCAAAAAGTGACCCGAGTAGACCCTGCGATCGTTTTTAAAGCCTAGCCCTTGGTCATGGAAAGGCAACTTTTTACATAATCCGTCCGTCATCACAATGACAGCTTAAAACGACAGCTTACGAAGTCATGTTAAGAAGTCATGGACAAACTCTAGGTGCTCATGAAGCATAGGGTCAGTCAGCATTAAAGTGTGGGATGTTGGAACTCCCCTTGATCACCTTAAATTCTTGATCAGTTGCATATTTTTCAGTTGCCTATCCTTAATTGATTTTTTATGTCGGTGCTAGCATGACTGCAATCGGGTTCAATCGATTTTTCCAAAAAACTGCTGTATTGGACTCCATGCCGTCCCAAGTTATGACGTCTGCAAAAGAAGCTGCGATCGTCGCAACCCATATCAATATGCTTTACCGCAATGGGGCTGAAGAGTTCAAGGCATTGCAGGATGTCAACTTAATGGTCAAAGCCGGAGAAGTGCATCTCCTCATGGGACCCTCGGGTTCCGGCAAAACCACGCTCCTCTCTATTTTGGCGGGGCTTTTAACCCCCACGGCAGGCCAAGTCTCTCTCTTGGGTGAAGAAATTACCAAATTTTCTCGATCGCGCCTCGCCGCCTTTCGACTGCAATCCCTGGGATTTATTTTTCAAGGATTTAATTTATTCCCAGCCCTAACCGCCTGTGAAAATGTTGAAGTTGCGTTTCACCTTAAGGGAATTCAAGGTCAGCAAGCCCGCCATCAGTCGATCGAACTGCTGAAGCAGGTGGGTCTAGCCGATCGTGCTCACCGCCGCCCCCAAGACCTTTCCGGCGGACAAAAACAGCGGGTCGCGATTGCCCGTGCCCTTGCGGGGAATCCGAAGATCATCATGGCCGATGAACCCACCGCAGCTCTAGATTCCCATAATGGTTATGCCGTGATTGAACTGCTTCGAGAATTAGCCAAAACCGGGGGGCGCACGGTCTTAATTGTGACCCATGATCCGCGTATCCTAGATGTGGCCGATCGCGTCACAAACCTTGAAGATGGCAAAATTGTGACTCATTGAATCAGTCTATGCTGCTATTCTGGGAATGCTTGAACTATGGGTCGCTTGAGTTATGGGTCTGATATTGTGCTATTTGTAATCCGCACCTAGGCTGCGGGAAAGCTAAAGCTAAGAAACTCAAATTTCAGGTTGCGAACCGAAAAATATGAGGTGGAAGTCGCAGTGTGAGAACTCTGGTTGTAACGAGGTTGTTGTAGATGCTAGAAAGCCCAATACTGACACCCACGGTTGTCTCCATCCCCGGCTATCAAGTCATTGATTGCATTGAGAAAAACAGCAGCTATGCTCTCTACCGCGCGATTCGCCTAGAGGACCGGCTGATGGTCGTCGTTAAGATGCTGATGGGTTCTCCCCTTCAGACTCCTCAGCATCTTCGTTATGAAGCGGAAATGAGTGAGCAGCTCCGCATTGCGGGTATTCCAGTGGTTTTGGATCTAGAACGGCAATCGCTGGGCGATCGGCCAGAGTCTGACACCGCCTCCTTCATTATGGTGATGGAGGACCTGGTCGGAAAGAGCTTAGGGCAACTTTTTCAGGTTCGCGGCGATCGGTTTTCCATTGAGACAATGCTGCGTTTTATGGTCACCTCAGTCGAAATTCTGGGACGACTTCATGAGCATGGGATCATTCACCGCAATCTCAGTCCGAAACATATTTTTTGGAATCCTTCGACTCATCAGGTCCAGCTCATCAATGTGGGCATGATGCCCCGGTTAGATTTTTCGATCGCCTCCGCACTGCGGGATAGTCTCCCCTATCTCTCCCCGGAACAAACCGAACGCCTAAAACGGACAGTGGATTATCGCAGTGACTTTTATTCACTGGGAATTATATTCTATGAATTACTAACCGGGAATTGTCCCTTTGTGAGCCAAGACCCAATGGAGATGATTCATCACCATTTGGCTCGGCAACCCATGCCACCCCATGAGATGAACGCTGAGATTCCCATTGGGCTGAGCGCCATTGTTCTGCGGCTCCTGGCTAAGACTCCCGAAGAACGATATCAAAGTGCCTATGGTCTGCGCCATGACCTAAAGCACTGTCTGCAAGATTGGCAGACCAATGGTTCTATTTCGATGTTTGCCCTAGGCCGCGTCGATCGGGCCAGTCAACTGAATCTCACCCGGCAGATGTATGGTCGGGAGGCAGGCTTGCAGCGGCTCCTCCAGCAGCTAGACCGATCGCAGAATGCTCTACAAACCACCTTTATCTGCGGTGAGACAGGGGTGGGGAAGTCCTTTTTGATACAAGAATTACAGCGTCGGGTGGCCGTCTCTTCAGGATATTTTGTTGTCGGAAAATGTGACGATCTACATCCTGAACTGCCGGAGAAACCCCTCATTCAAGCCCTACGACAGCTGGTGCAACAGGTCTTAACCGAAAGTGACGATCGCATTGTGCAGTGGCGCGACCGACTCAAGGCAACGGTGGGCTATCTGGGGCATGTCTTGGTGGAGGTGATTCCCGAACTGGCCTTGATTTTAGGTCCCTCGTCTCAGGTGCCAAAGCTCGATCCGATCGAATCCCAAAACCGATTCAATTTTGTTTTGCAGGCATTTCTGCGGGTCTTTGCCCAACCCGGAGCGCCTTTGGTGATTGTGCTAGAGGATTTACAGTGGTCTGATGACGCTCTGTTGAAATTACTGGCGGGACTGCTAGGAGATCTCAAAGGTAGCGCCCTCTACCTAGTCGGGACCTATCGCACCAATCCGGGGCGGTCCTCAGAAGCGATCGTAGCCGATCTTCAGTCACAATTTGGCAACTTCTCGCCGCAGGTTTTGATTTTAGAAGCGTTGACTTTGACAGAGACGACCCGGTTGATTGCGGATGTCTTGGGGGAAACCATGGCGGCGGTGACGAACTTGGCGGGCGTGGTGTTTCAGCGATCGCAGGGCAACCCATTTTTTATTCATCAACTGTTGACGTTCTTGCAGAGTGAACGGCTCTTGGTGTTTGAATTTGAACTGGGGCAGTGGCGTTGGGATCTACAAGCCATCCTCGATCGCGGCTTAACCGATGACATGGTAGACCTAATGGTGGAAAAAATCCGCCGTCTTTCACCCGAGTTGCAGGGCGTTCTTCAGGTTGCCGCCTGTATTGGGACTGAATTCGATTTGGAATTGGTGGCGCTCTTGAGTCATCGAACCCAGAGTGCGGTGGCGCAGCAGATCAATCAAGCCGTGCGGGATGGGCTAATTTTGCCGACCCATCGCTCGAACCATAGCCGTCCGCGATCGACCGAACTGACCTTCCGGTTTCTCCACGATAAGCTACAGCAAGCTGCCTACTCCATGATGCGATCGGATGATCGTCAGAAAATTCATTGGCAGGTGGGGCAGATTGGCTTGAAATCGATGCTGGAAAGCTGCCAGGAAGATCTGCTGTTTGATGTGGTGCATCAGTTGAACTCGGGACGCGATCGTCAGCTATCGGGTGAAGAGCGTTGGCAACTGGCCCATCTCAACTTCGGTGCAGCCAGAAAAGCAAAGGCCTCCGCTGCCTACGAGTTAGCCGTGCAGTATTGCGAAATCGGCCTCGCCCTCTTGGCTTTAGGCGATGGCAGTGATTGGGTGGAGACCCAGATGGATGAAGTCCAGGCTGAGAAGACCCTCGTTGAACGGGGTTCTCACGTCGTGGCTTGGGTTCCGAATCAAGGCGGAGAAGACCTAACCTTTGACTTGATGAAGGAGCGGGCGGAATGTCAATATCTCTGCGGCAATTTAGAACGCGCCCAAGCTGAATTTATCGACCTAGTGGCCCGATCGCATAGCCCGTTTGACCGCGCTGAACTCCACACCATTCAGATGGTGCTTTGTCTGACCCACGGCCAGCAATCTGAGGCGGTAATGTTGGGGTTGCAGGGCCTAGCGTTCCTCGGGGTCCAGCTTCCTCATCCCGTGAAAGCGAACGATGCTACGATCGCCCTAAATCGGGTCAAGCAGCTTCTCCAAGCCCGAGGTTTAGTGGATCATCAATCCATGGATTGCCTGTCCGACTTACCCCCCCTTCAGTCTCTCCAGCAGTTAGCCATTTTACGCTTGTTACAGTACCTTGCCGCTGCTTCCGTCACGACTGATCTGCCGCTGTACCACGTCGTCATCGCCCAAATGGTAGAACGATCGTTGGAACATGGCAACTCCATCCATTCTGCCTACGCCTATGTTGCCTACGGGACCATTCTCAGTGCCAGTTTGGGGGACTACGCCCTAGGCTATGCCCTAGGAAGAGCCGCACTGAGAGAAATTGCCCTGCGCTGCAATTCTCAGGCTACTCAAAGTCCATCCCAACCCCTCGTTGGCGTGACGCAGTTTAGTTTTTGGGGGCTGTTGGCCCATTGGCATGAGCCACTGACGACCTGCCATACCAATCTTCAGTCTGCCTTTCGCTCCTGCTGCGAAACGGGGGAGTTTCTCTATGCTCTCTATGTGCAGGTTGTGATGGGGGACGCTGCTCTGATGGCGGGAATTCCTTTGCCAGAAGTGGTCCAGGAGCTTCAGCAATTTCATCTCTTTGCACAACACCGTCAGCACCAGACTCTCCAGCAGGATGCAGAGGTGAAGCAGCGCTTTGTTCGAGCTTTGCAGGGTGAGACCTTGGAACTGTTTGCTCCCAGCGTCGCATCAAAATCCTCAACGGTGGATTCAGGTTTAAATTCAGCTTCGATCGTCGAACTCTCCGAAGCTGAATTGGTCAAGCGACTCCAAGCCTCAAGCAGTGCCACAACCCTGAGCCGCTACTACATTTACAAACTCCAACTCCTCTATCTCGATCGTGCCTACGACGAAGCGGTGACGATCGCAGCCGCCTCGGAATCCCTTATTGGGAGCCACTACGGCACGGCGATCGTCGTCGAACATTACTTTTATCAAGCTTTGCTGATTAGCGCCCAGATTCTAGACCAAGGCAAGACCTTAACCGCTGAACTGAGATCTCAATTCGATCGCAACCTCCGTTATCTCAACCAATGGAGTCTGAACTGCCCCGACAATTTCCAAGCCCGTCAGCAGCTACTGCAAGCCGAACAAGCTGCCTTCGAATTACGGGATAGCGATGCCATCACCCTTTACGATCGGGCCATTCAAAGTGCCCACCAGTACCACAATCATTCCATCAATGCCATTGCCAGTGAACGCGCTGCGACCTACTATCTCCGCACTGGACGTGAGCGCCTTGCGATTCATTCGTTTAGTGACGCCTGCACTGCTTACCAGAACTGGGGCGCGATTCGCAAAACTCAGCAACTCCGGCGTCAACTTGCTCATCTCCAAAGCGCGCCCGAGCACCCCCC
>JANMIS010001024.1:0-2024 GCA_031375925.1 Synechococcales cyanobacterium OTE_70_concoct_197_sub | reverse complement strand
CGCAAATGCTTATGGATCCAGAGACGCCTGCTGATATTGGATTTGTGTCGTCACCTTTACAGGGATCGCCTGCGGCTGTTGCTCTACCTTCAGCTAAGAGAAATTTCTTTTTTAAACCTGCTGTGACAAGGGTTCAGCAAGATCAACCCAGTTCGCCGATTTCTTTAAACTGGGTTTCCCCTCGTGTTGCGATCGTGGTTAGTTTTTTGGCCCTGTTGGGAATGGGAACCTTTATTTTCCGGAGTCCCATGTTGCCGAATAGTGCGCAGATGTTGGAGAGTAAGGCAACAACAGTGCGGAATCCAGTTCCTGAAACGGCAACGAAACCTGGCGAGGCGTCAGAGATTCTATTTGATGTGGGGGAGATGTCTAAGATGATTCCCGGGAGTTTGCAAGGAAATAGTGTCCAGGTATATACCCTGAAGGCGTTGCGGGGACAGATCATGAGTGCATCGTTGAATGGCTCTAGTGTGTTAATGAATATTAGCCGTGCGAATGGGATGGCTCTAGAGTCTTCTTCCTGGCAAACCCGTAGTTGGACGGGAACTTTGCCTGCGGATGATACTTATTCGGTGCAAGTTTCGGGGACTGGGGTATATGCCTTGGATTTGTCTGTCACGCCGCTGAACCGTGAAGTGAGTGTGGGGACTCAACGGTTGAAACTGCCGATCGGTAAGGCTAGTACCATGGTGACAGGGACGCTAAAACCCAAACAGCTCAAGCGTTACATTGTGAAGGCTCAAAATAATAAAATGATGATTTTGAGTGGTTCGCTGGATGATGTCGTGGTGGCTGTAACTACGCCTCGGGGCGAACGGGTGGGGGGCACGACGGTTCAATCAAAGTCGTGGCAGGGCAGGTTGCCCATGGATGGGGATTATGTAGTTGAAGTAGCGACGAGTAAGGTGAAGGCTGATTATCAGTTGTCGATCGAGATATACTAGAGCTTGGGACTTAGGTTCCGTACTGTTGGGTTGTGATTTCTGCGAGTTTTTTCTCTGCATCTAGACGACGCTTACGAGCGTAAAGCTGAATACTAGCAGCAAAAGTCACCACCATTGCTAGCACCACATAGCCTGTTGCATTGGTCGGGATGTCATTTTTAAAGATGGCTAACATGACAATCACGACTAGAAAAAAGGTCGGAAACTCATTCATCCAACGGAATTGCTTCGAGGTAAGTGGCATTTCTCCCGCTTCAAGCCGACGGATAATCCTGCGACAGTAAAAGTGAAATCCAACTAGCACCGACACAAGGCCCATTTTCACCTGAAGCCACGTCTGCTGTAAAAGGTCCGGTGCAATCACAATCATGGCGATGGCCATTGCGATCGTGACCACCATTGCAGGCGTCATGATGATGCCATAAAGCCGCTTTTCCATCAACAAAAATTGCGCCTTCAGAATGCTCTGAGCAGGCTCTATCTGCTGCTCTTGAGCCTCAGCATGATACACAAACAGCCGGGGAATATAAAAAAGTCCCGCAAACCACGAGACAAATCCCACAATATGAAAGGCTTTGAACCAGAAGTAAGGCATATCAGTTAAAAGCAATAAGTGTCATCCTGAATTCCATTAAACGGGAAAACGGACGTCCTCTCGCTGATTCCTAATTTCACTTTAATGTTTCGTTACGATCGGCTATTGATTTCAAACCCAACGGTTCAGCCTTGCTCAAGCAATCATGCAAGGCTCACGGCGAGATGAGACCTCTTCCGACGGACCTTGATTGAGGAACTGCGCAATGGCAACCGCGATCGCCCGATCTTGGTCCCAGTCAGGATGGTTATCAATGTATTGAGCCAGTGCCGAGTGAAGCGTCTCAGGAAGTTCTGCAAGAAGGGAAATAGTAGGGTTCATAGTTTCGGTGAAGATTGTTCAGTGCGGGGGCGTTCATTTGATAGCCGAAATTCTCGCACTGCCTTCAGGGTTTGTAGAGCGTATATTTACATGTGCTATTTGCTACCTCGTATAAAATCAGGCACCTGGATTGAGAATTGTGGTCTCCGTACTGTGGAAAACAA